>NZ_JBNPLS010000045.1:0-9091 GCF_050313595.1 Desulfovibrio sp. SGI.169
TTGTGCCACACCTTCTTTTCCGCCATTTGCATCGCTGCCTTTGTCACCTTTTATATTTAATGAGTCCTGAACCTAGGTGGCGCAATGGCGGCACAATTCATTTGATTTCAAGAAAAGCGGTTTCTCCATTTATTTGGTGAAACCGCTTTTCTCTTACGTACTCTTGGTGCCCGGAGCCGGGCTTGAACCGGCACGGCCAGAGGCCGAGGGATTTTAAGTCCCTTGTGTCTACCAATTCCACCATCCGGGCATTATTGTCACAGCGGCGGGTGGGGCCGTCGCGGCATGCGACGCGCCGGCCTTCAGTGCTCATCCTCCGCAGCGTCTGTGGCGTCCGTCGCGTCGGAGGCGGCGGGCGCGCGCCAGGTTTTCAGCCCCTGGGGCGGGGCGACAGGAACGGGGCGTTCTTCCTCCTGCCACTGGCCGGGCTGAATCCAGTAGACATGAAGAGCGGCCAGGCTTTTGTCCACACACAGCAGACGCCCGGTGACGCCGCGCGGCAGCAGCGCCGCCGCCTCTTGCGCAATTTTGCGGAAGACGTAAAGCTTGTACGCTTCAAAGACGCACTGGCACATCAGCGCGTCGCCCAGCGGCGTAAAGTCCAGATGCGCGGCTCCGGCCCGCTGCAGAAGGGCTGCCAGCCCGGCGGTCAGCGTGTTTTCCGCATCCAGCAGTTCTTCGTAGGTCAGACTTTCGTCGTAATTGAACTGCCCGAAAATTTCGCTGCGATTCTTATCCATAGCGGCCTCAATCTGCCGGTTTTATATGTCAAAGCCCGGCATTAGGCAACATGGCGTCTGGTTTGGGGCATATGCGCTTTTGATGCTGCTTCTGCAGCAACAGCCTTGCATCAGACGCTTTTTCCAAAAGGCGCATGACGCTCTGGTCTTGCCGCCGGAAAGAGGTTATACGCGGAACAGGCCGCCGGCGCGGCCCTGCCTGAACTGGAGGAACCATGCGTTTTCAGGATGCGTGCATATTGGCGTTCTGCCGTCTGGGCGTGGCCGGTCTGGCCCCCAAGGCCCCAGGCACCTGGGGCACGGCCCTGGCCTGCCTGCTGGCCCCTTTTCTTTTTTTGCCGTTGGGCATGGGCGGGCGGGTTCTGCTTTTGCTGTCGCTTTTTGTACTGGGCGCGCTGGCCGCCACGCGCGCGGAAAAACTGCTGAACCGCAAAGACCCCGGCGAGGTGGTCATTGACGAGCTGGTGGGCGTCTGGCTGGTGCTGCTGCCTTTTGCCGATCCGGGCTTCTGGCTGGCGGCCGCGGCTTTTGGCTTTTTTCGCATATTCGATATTGCCAAACCCTGGCCGGTGCGCGCTTCCGAGCGCTGGTTGCCGGACGGCTTTGGCGTCATGCTGGATGACGCGCTGGCCGGATGCTGGGCGTTGCTCTGTGTGGCCGCCCTGCATGGAATCGGGCTGTTCTGACGCCAAAAGACGGGAGCGGCGACCGTGTTGCGGGCGCGCTGAAAAGGCCGGCGCAAAAGCCGGAAAAGCTTGCGGAAGGGGAAGCGCCGCGCCCGGCGTTTTACTTCATGCGATAAGTGATGCGGCCGCGTGTGAGATCGTAGGGGGAAAGCTCCACCTTGACGCGGTCGCCAGGCAGGATGCGGATATAGAATTTGCGCATTTTGCCGGAAATATGGGCCAGCACTTCGTGGCCGTTTTCCAGTTCCACGCGGAACATGGCGTTGGGCAGGGCTTCCTGCACCACGCCGTCAACTTCTATGGAACCTTCCTTAGCCATAGAACCTCCATAAAGAAGACATACAAACGGCAAGCAGTTTCACAAAAAAGCCCGCGCCTGTCAAGCCGCGCCATCGCACACGACAGGGCGGGGCCCGTTTCCGTCTCTCGACGCCGCGCCTTTCTTCCGGCATACTTCTCTCAGTCTCAGCCTCACCCCAGTGGAGAAAATCATGCTCAGCGTGTTCGACCTTTTCAAGATCGGCATCGGCCCCTCCTCGTCACACACCGTCGGCCCCATGCTGGCGGGCAGGGCCTTTGCCGAAGAACTGCGCGCCAGAGGGCCGCTGCAAAACACGGCCCGCATTCAGATTGACCTCTACGGTTCCCTGGCGCTCACCGGCGAAGGGCACGGCACAATGGGCGCGGTGCTCAGCGGCCTGGAGGGGGAAGAACCACACAGCGCGGATCCGGCGCGTCTGGCCGGGCGGGTCGGCGCGCTGCGGCATGACGCGGACCTGCTGCTGGCCGGCCAACGGCCCGTGCCCTTTGTTTATGCGCGGGACATGCTGGCGCACAAGGGGATGTTCCTGCCGCGCCACCCCAACGCGCTGACGCTCACGGCCTTTGACGCCAACGGCGCAAGCCTGCTGAACAGGACATACTATTCCATCGGCGGCGGCTTCATCCGTACCGAGGAAAATTTTGACGCGCCACAGGAGGAATATCCCACGCCGCCTTATCCCTACGCCACGGCCGGGGAACTTTTCGCCATCTGCGAACGGGAGGGCAAAAGCATCGCGGAGATTACCCTGGTCAACGAGTGTTTCTGGCGTTCCGAAGCGGATGTGACCGCGCGCGTGGCGGGCATCATCGCCACCATGCGCGCCGCCGTGGAACGTGGCTGCTGCACGGACGGCGTGCTGCCCGGCGGCTACAATGTGCAACGCAGGGCCCCCAACCTGCTGCGCAAGGTCAGCGCGCTTCAGGCCGCGGGCCGCCGCGACCTCAGCCTCTGGCCCATGCTGTACGCCTTTGCCGTGGCCGAGGAGAACGCATCGGGCGGTCGCATCGTCACCGCGCCCACCAGCGGCGCGGCGGGCGTCGTGCCCGCGGTGCTGATGTATTATACCAACTTCTATCCCCACGCCACGGAACAGGGGCAGCGCGACTTTCTGCTCACAGCCGGGGCCATTGGCCTTTTTTACAAGCTGAATGCCTCCATTTCCGGCGCGGAAGTGGGCTGCCAGGGCGAAGTGGGCGTGGCTTGCTCCATGGCCGCCGGGGCCTACTGCGCCGTGACCGGCGGCAGCGTGAAACAGGTGGAGGCGGCCGCTGAAATCGGCATGGAGCACAATCTGGGCCTGACCTGCGACCCGGTGGGCGGTCTGGTGCAGATTCCCTGCATTGAACGCAACGGCGTGGCGGCGGAACGCGCCGTGAACTGCGCCCAGCTCTCCCGGCTGGAGGACGGTCGCCAGCGCGTGGTTTCGCTGGATAAGATCATCGAGGTCATGTACCACACGGGCGTTGATTTGCAGGCCCGCTACAAGGAAACCTCGCTGGGCGGGCTGGCCCAGGCCATCGGCGAGGCATACAGGGGCTGAGCGGGCCTCCGGCGGGGGAACAAAGGGCAGGGCGCCAGCAAGCCTGGTTAATAGACCACGCTGTACGACATGACCTCTGGACGGTGGAAAAAGAATTCCACCCGTCGGTTGACGGCCCTGCTTTCCTCATCGATGCCCGGTTTGAGCGGACGCGTATCGGCGTAGGCAACGCCGCGCAGGCGAGTGTGCTTGACGTCGCGATCAGCCAGATAGTGCAGCACCGCCGCCGCCCGCGCGCCTGAGAGCTCCCAGGCCGAGGCATAGGGCGGCTGGGCTTCGCTGCTGTCGGCATGGCCGCGCACCACCAGGTAGAGATTGTAGTCTTTCAAAACCTGCAAGACGCTGTGGAGCACCTTTTCGCCTTCAGGCAGAAGCTCCACGCTGCCGGGCTTGAACATGACATCGGAATTGATGCGCAACTGCACGCCCACGTCGTCGGCGCTGATGCCCGACGAATGCTGCGGCACCGCGTCGGCCATGAGCATCTGCTTGATTTTCTGCGCAATGGCGTAGTGGGATTTTTCCACCTCATTGATTTTGAGATCCCTGGTGTCGATCTTGTCGGTGTTCTGGATAAAGGGATTGTTGGACACCGGTGAAGTGGAACTGGAATCAAAGTTGCGCTCGCCGTTGAAATAGGCCGCCAGCCCGGCTTTGGTTTCCGGCGGAACCATGTTGAGCACCCAGAGCAGGAGAAAAAAGGCCATCATGGCCGTCACAAAGTCGGCGTAAGCGACTTTCCAGGCGCTGCTCATATTTCTTTCCCTCTGACGTTTACCGACGCGAATAACCGGCGCGTATGCGGCCAGCGGCGACGCAAAGTCGCCGGACAATCCCGAAGCGCGCCGGCCTAGTGTCTAACCGCAAAAATTCCGCGAAGAATTCCACGAAGAATTTTTGCGGGATCGTTGGCGAAAAACGTGGTTTTTCGCAAATGAAGCCGGCCACGCCGCCGCAAAACCCTTGCGGGTTTGTAGTGTCTGCCTTTGCAAGCAGCCACTAGCCGTTCTTGAGTTTTTCTTCCATCTCGGCGAAGTTGGGCCGGAAGGGATAGGGAATGGCCCGGCGGCCGTATTCCACGGCGATCAGCGGTGTGGAACCGCGAATGGCGGCGGCCACGGCTTCCTTGATGGAATGATAGTAAAAATGCTCCTCGGATACAAAATTTTCCAGCTTGGCGCCCATAGGGCCAAACAGGCCATAGCAGCAGAGAATACCAAAAAATGTGCCCACCAGAGCCGCGCCGATGTAGTGCCCCAGAATTTCCGGGGGTTCGTTGATCTTGCCCATAGCCAGCACCACGCCCAGCACGCAGGCCACGATACCCATGCCCGGCATGGATTCGGCCATATGGCTCACGGCATGGGCGGGCAAAATGCCTTCCTCGCGCATGGTGGTAATGTCCACATCCATGAGGCTGTCGATATCCGCCGGGTCGCCGGTGGTCAGATAGACGCGCAGGGTGTCGCCGATGAAGTTGACCAGCCGGGTATCCTTGGACACATTGGGATATTTGCTGAAGATGGGGCTGGATTCAGGTTTCTCCACGTCGCTTTCAATGCTGATGACGCCTTCGCGGTGCATTTTGGAAAAAAGCGCGTAGAGCAGGGTCAGTGTTTCCAGATAGCGCGACTTGCTGGAGCCGGGGTCAGCGAAAAGATGCTTCAGGCTCTTGACGATCAGGCCAAACGTGTATTTTGTCTGGGAGCCGAAAAACGCGCCCAGACCGCAGCCCAGAATAATGATAAATTCCGCAGGCTGGAAAAGCACGCTCCATTCGCCGTGGGACAGGGTGTAGCCGGTAAACACCGAGACCGCAACGATGGCAAGACCAATTAATAGATACATACTCCGCCGCCTGTAAGCTCAATCCTGATCTGCAATTTCGCCGCGCCGGAAGCTCGCCCGGCGTGGAAAGTTTGTTCATGCTCCATATGAAATCGCTTCCGCAAGGAGGAACAGTCTCCTGACGTTCTCAACGGCCGCCCGGAAGAAATCTTTAGCCTTTCGCTGAGAAAAGGCAAAACCGGCGCATTATCGGCGTTGGCGCGACATGCTGAATGTTATTTGCCGAAAAGCCCGCGCACCAGTCCGCCCGTGCCGTCCAGGCCCTTTTTGACCGCGCCGCCCACACCCTGCGCGCCGTCCTGAACCATGCCTCCGGCGGTCTTGCCGCCGTCCAACAGCGCGCCGGGCAGTTTGCCGGCCATGTCCAGGGCGAATTTGGGATCAACGCCGTAAGAAATATTGCCGAAAGGCCCCCTGACCACCACGGGAATGGTCATGCCCAGGGTTTTGACATCCGCCGCGGCGTCCAGATATTCGCGCGACAGGCTGACCCGGGCGCGACCGGAGGCGTTGAGCCCGGCGGAACTGACCGTAACGGGCTGGGCCGTCACGTCGCCATTGCGGGCTGTGAAGGGCACGCGCACAAGGTCAAAGCGGTCGGGCGCCACACCCTTTTTGCCGGTCAGGCCCGGCACGTTTTTGGGCAGGGACGACATAGCGGCCAGATGCATCTGGCGCACTTCAAGCAGCCCCCGACCGTTGAGCCCGGCCAGCATGGCCCTGGCGTCGACGCCGCTCGCACTCAGCTCCGCATCCAGCGCGGCCATGCCGTCCACCGGGCGGCCCTTGCCCAGGGCCTCCAGAAGGCCGCCCACATTGACGTTGGCGGCCGTGGCCTTGAGGTTGTATGCCTGGGCCGGCAAATCCGCCACGGCCGATCCCCTGATGTCGCCGCCGCTGCCCAGAGCGGCGCTCAGGGAGGTAACGGCATACCGGCCTTTCTCGCCTTTGAGAATGAAGGCGATGTTTGTGACGCTGAACTTGCCCTGGCGTATGCCTGACAGGGCCGCGCGCAGATTCACCGAGGGCAGGCTTTTCACCGCGTCGGCGCTGGGGGCCCTGTCGGCGGCGGGTTTGCCGCCGGCCCTGACGGGGGCTGGCGCGGCGCTTTTGCCGCTTTCCGGCGGGGGCAGGTAGGCATCCAGATTGATCATGCCGGCCTGAATGCCGCCGGATACCGCCAAAGACGCGCCCAGGCCCAGGCTCAGGTCGCCGCGCAGAGGAATGTCGTCAAGCTGCATGACGATCTGGCGCAGGCGCAGGCTGTCGCCCGTGTATTCCAGAGCGCTCTTGAAACTGAGAACGTCATTTTCCACAGGCTTGAGCTTCTGCCCGACCAGGGCGGCCAGCTTGCGGGGCGAAGCTTCCAGACTCGCGTTGCCCTTGAAGGCCGGGGGCGTCAGCGTGGCTTCGCCGCCGACGGTCAGGCGGGCTTGCGGCGTGGTCAGGCGGGCCGTGGCCAGGCGCAGACTGCGGGTCTGGAGGTTGAGCGCGCCTTCACAGATCAGTTGGGCGGGGCCGGCCTCTTTGGGCAGAAGGCCGCGCAGCGGGGTGAATGTCAGGGAAATCTGGCGAAAGGTCAGATGCGGCGCGTAATAGCGCAGCTTGGCGTCCAGCGCCAGGTTGCCGGCCAGAACGGTTTTCTGGGCATTCTCCCTGAAATCAAAGGCAAAATCGCATTGCACGCCGGCTTCCTCGCGGCGGCGCAGATTTTCCACAGAAAGGTTGAGATTTTCAACATGCAGCGTCGCTCCCTGCGCGTCGACATAGCGCACTTCGCCCTGCCGCACCACCAGGCGCATCAGTTCCACAGGCAGCTCGTCGGAGGGCGCGGCGGCCGGGGTCTGGTCTTGCGGGCCCTGTTCACGGGGCTGATCCGGTCGCGCCGGGGCGGGGGCCACGGCCTTGCCCTCGCGCATTTCCAGCACGGGATTGTCCAGACGCACCTCACGCACCACCAGATTGCCGGAGAACAGCGGGGCCAGCTCCAGCTCCACCATGCCGCCTTTGACGGACACGGCAAGCCCCTGGCCGTCTTTGACCTCGCCCCAGTCCGCCTGCCCGAACTTCACGCCGGGCGGCAGCAGTGAAAGGCTCGGCGCGCTGGCAAAAATCAGAGGCTTGCCCGTGGCTCTGGCTGTGGCGTCGGCAATCCGCCTGACCACAAATTGCGTGTCAATGCGGCCGAGCAGCACGGTTCCGGCCACGCCCAGTGCAACAACGATGCCCAGAATCCAAAGCAGAACTCGTTTCATGCGGCCTCCGCGTGGATGGTGCAAGCTTTTCCCGTGGTTTAATATACGCTATGCGGGCAATGCCTGCAAGCCGCCTTGCCGCGGCCCGCGCTTGTAGGGTAAGAAGAAGCCCATGCGATCCCGCCCCCGTCCGCCGGCCCTGATGTTTCAGGGCGTCTGCTCCAATGCGGGCAAAAGCCTGCTCACCGCCGCGCTCTGCCGCCTGCTGGCCCGCCGGGGCCTTCGCGTCGCGCCTTTCAAGGCCCAGAACATGGCCCTCAATTCCTTTGTGACCGACCAGGGGGAAGAGATGGGTCGGGCCCAGGCCCTGCAGGCCGTGGCCTGCGGCCTGCCCGCCGACGCGCGCATGAACCCGGTGCTGCTCAAGCCCACCTCCCACACGGGTTCCCAGGTCATTGTGCTGGGACGGCCCGTGGGCCGCATGCGGGTAGGCGAATACCTGCGCTACAAGGCTGAGGCCTGGAAGGCCGTGCGCCGCGCCTACGACGAATTGTGCGCCGGTATGGACGTCATGGTGCTGGAAGGCGCGGGCAGCCCGGCTGAAATCAATCTCAGGGCGCACGACATAGTAAACATGCGCATGGCCCGTCATGCCGGGGCGCGGGTGCTGCTGGCGGCGGACATTGACCGGGGCGGGGCCTTCGCGGCCCTGGTGGGCACCATGAGCCTGCTGGGCCGGGCCGACCGGGCGCGCGTGGCCGGATATGTGCTGAACAAGTTCCGGGGAGACGCCTCTCTGCTGGAACCGGCTCTGACGGCGGTGAGCCGCCGCACGCGCAGGCCGTTCCTGGGCGTGGTGCCCATGCTGGAGGATCTGCGTCTGCCGGAAGAGGATTCCGTAAGCTTCAAGCTGGGGATCACGCCGGGCCTGGGCGCGGCGGAAGGGGGGGCGGCCCGCGCGCCGGATTGTCTGGATGTCGTGCTGGTGGATCTGCCCCATATCAGCAACTTTACCGATGTGGACGCCCTGCGCGCCGAAGCGGGCGTGCGCCTGCGCGTGGCGCGGCGCGGCGACGACCTGGGCGCGCCGGACATGGCGATTCTGCCGGGCAGCAAGAACAGCATCGCGGATATGCGCTTTTTGCGGCAATCGGGCCTGGCCGCGGCTCTGCGCGACTATGCGCGGCGCGCCCTGAGGGAAGGGCGGGGCGTGCTGGCGGGCATTTGCGGCGGCCTGCAAATGCTGGGGCGGAATATCGCCGACCCGTTGCGCCTGGAGGAAGGCGGCAGCGAGCCGGGCCTGGGCCTGCTGGCCCTGACCACGACCCTGGACGGCGTCAAGCGCCTGCGCCGGACACGGGGCCTGGCCCTGGCCGCGCTGGCCGGAGAGGAGCGGGCGGTAACGGGCTATGAAATCCACCACGGGCGCAGCGAGCCTTGCGCCGCGCAAACGAGTCCGGCCCTGACGCCGCTCATGACCGACCATGCCGGGCAGACGCTGGGCTGGGGCCTGCTTGGGGCCGACGGCGCGGCGCGGGTCTGGGGCGTCTATCTGCACGGCGTGTTCGATGCGGACGACTTTCGGCATGCGCTGCTTAACCGCCTGCGGCGGGATCGGGGTCTTGCGCCGCTTGCGGGCAGCGCCTATGGTCTGGGGCCGGAGCTGGATCGCCTGGCCGACGTTGTGGAGGCCAGTCTGGATATGACGGCTGTCTGCCGCCTGCTGGAGCTCTAACGTCCACTTGCCAAAATAGACG
>NZ_JBNPLS010000046.1:0-8964 GCF_050313595.1 Desulfovibrio sp. SGI.169
TTTTTTTCATGGCCAGGCAAACTTTGGGGAGTCTTCCCGTTGTAGAGGCAGAAGCGCACGTTGCCGTCAAAGCCCCGCGTCCAGGCATCGAGCCGGTCCCTCTGGCTACTGATGAGCGCGTTGAGCGGATAGAGAAACAGGGCACGTATACCTTCCAGAGGGGTGCCCTGGGCCGTGCTCTGTCTAGCCAGTCTGTCGAGGATGGGAATCATGAAGCATTCCGTTTTCCCCGATCCCGTGCCGCTGCTGATGACGGCGGAGGAAGGTTCCTTCCCGCAAAGAGTTTTCCAGGCTTCAAGCTGATGTGTGTATGGCCTGCGAGAAGACGGGAACTGGTAGTCCTGCCGCAGTTCCTCGGGCGGCTCGTTGAGGCAGCGGGCCAAGCGTTCATCCAGCAGGTTCCCTGCAAGGTCGGCCATGCTGAGATCTGCCTGTTTCCAGCCGAACATGGCTTCAAATGCCGGGTCGCTTATGAGCTTCCTTCACCACCCGGCGCGCAGGAAAGCATGGCGTCCAGACAGCGGCGCAGAGAATCATTACTCAGCGGCAGCGCGGAGGGCACATCCTGCCGGATGCGTTCCTGAAGGCGAGGCAGAACTCTGGAAAAATACGACAGAGACATGCTCATGATTCCTTTATGATAAAGCGTTCCGATGCGCAGCCGCAGGCAGTGAGGGTAGACGCCTGCTCGAACCATTCAGTGTCGAAATGAAGATGTTCACGGATGTGAAAAGCAGTGTTCTGGTCGGGTGGAACGGGGAGGAAAGCGAATCGCGGCTCAAAAGACTGAAGCGTAAGCAGAACGGGCAGACCGATCACGCTGTTTCTATATCCCTGCGAGAAAGATAAAAACTGTCTGGCATCGTCGTTATGCCTCTCATGGTTAACGCGTGACTCAAATTCCGTCGGCCAATAGTCATTGGCATGAGCATGCAGCAGTGCCTGCATAACGGAGCGATCATCCTGGAAAAGTATTTTTTGTGTAGTTGCTAGGGTAAGGCATTCTATTTTTTTCAATTCCTGTTCATGGCAGGGCAGTGGAATGGCGATGTGTACGAGTGCATTGACGGACGGACAGCATGAACCAAGATTTTCCATTGTCTTCTGCATATGATCCTGCCAGATGCCGAAGGCCACATTGCCGGGAATGAGTTTTTCAAAATAGTGTTTGACGCACTGGCTGGCTACACTCCAGTCTTGCCGGGAAACAAAGTTCCACAGAAAGGGAAGTTCCGTATCGACTCTGGATGTAAAATCTTGAAAAGAGATTTCCGGATGCAGGGCGATCATGGCCATGATGCGTGGGAAACGAAGAAGGGTCTGCCAGACTTCCAGCGTGGAAAGCGGTAGATTCTTCACACAATTGAAAAGCGCAAGAAGGGTCGTCCATTCCGGCGCATCGAGACTTTGCTCCATGACGGCTATGCAGGAGGAAAATGCCTGTTGCCGGAATTCTCTGTTCGTTTCGGCAATAGCGGCCTGAAGGCAGTTGCGGGGCGTTCCGTCAACGTCGCCGTTCACTGTCCATAGCAGAGGACGCAGGAAAGTGCCTTCCGTATCATCAAAAATGAGCCAGGGACCAGGCCTGTCCAGCACCTCTGAAAGCTCCCACTCGCCCGAAGCAGTGCCGTCTTCGCGCAGGGTTTCCTCAAGCAGCATCGGACCGAGTTCCGGGTGGTCGAGCAGCAAAGCCTTCATGGCATAGCCTTGTAAAGGTCGGGTTCCGTACTCGGAGAGGTCGAGCACGGCTTTCGTTTCCTTCGGGACAAGACAGGATTCGTAGCGGGCTACGTTCCAGCCCGCTACTTTCTGACCATCAAAAAGAATATCGAGCGATACTTGGTCGTCCAGCCCCTTTGTCAAGGCGAGCATTTCCAGAAGGGCATTCTGCCAGTCCATAAGGCGGATGACCGTGCAGGGCTCATGAGTTTCCAATGGATAGTCCAGTTTTTTGCCGTGCAGGGAAAGGCGAAGCGTGGTATGATGCACTCTCATGCTGAAACAGTACAGGCGCAGACCGTGAAGATGCAATGCGCAGATTTGTCTGTTTGAAAGAATTTCCTGACCTTCGGCGTTGAAGAGACGGGCACCTGTCTGGGGAAAGGGAACACGAATACGCGCGGACTGGGGACTATTCCTCCAAGACACCCGAATATCCACGGTAGCTGGGGGCACATGACCGGGCAAAGTTTTAAAGGCAAGTTCAAGGCTGTCTCCCTGAGGGCGGCAGGCAAGTTCCAGTCCTGTCTGCGGCTGATCGAAGATAGCTGTTTCGGCGTTCCAGTTCTCAAGACACAGACGGCCATTCCCCTCCGCATCTGTAGACAGGTTAATAGAGGCCTTCATGGGCAGAAGAAGCATACGACTGCGCAGGCTGGCACCATTGTCACCTTTGAACCATACCTGCGTGACACCAACAGGCGCATTAGAGGAAGAAAACAGGGCAAAATCTTCCATTCCCGCTGTTTTTTGCAGCATTTTGCCGTGCGGAATTTTTTTCGTGCCGCCCGTAGAAACAACAGCCTTGGGAAGGCCGCGGAATGCCAGTGAGGGTTGAAGCATTTCCACATCCCAGAAACGGTTGTCTCTGCTCCAGTCGTACTCTTCACTGATCAACTCAGAGGTGCGTATAAAAAAAATCGAGGTTGTCTTTTTTTAGACGACCAGGTTTTTTCATGCGATAGATATGCCTGTTTGTACACATCAATAAATTTTGAGATATAACCTATTGATATATCATGTATAAAAATAAATTTGCAAAAAAATACCCCGGCAGCTACCCTAAAAAAATTGGGATATTACCGGGCGTTACTGGATTGTTTTGTACAAGAATCGTGAGGGAGAGGGAAGGTAGAGGGGGAATGCAGGGCAAAATCATCTAATTTGACAACAAGCTGATATTACAAGAAAATATAAATGTTAAATTTAAACCTCAATTCACTAATATTCAATAATTTCAATAAGTTTTAATTTAAAGTGATTTTGCCATGAGGGGGATGGCGTCGATATTGAGTTAATCAGCGAAACAGACTATAAACTTTTTTGCACGGCTACCCCTCTGGCCTATGCGTCGGCACAGCGCAAACGGAAAACGGTCACGGCGTAGCGCGATGGAATTGAATTTCCCAAAGAGGGAGCAGAACACTGCAGAATCAAGGGAACAACGCCATAATAATTGTGACTAGGTGGTGTCGTCATTTACAATCTAACCATTAAAATTATTATAAGTTATTTCATAATTCGTATGAAATAACTTATAGCATCAGCCGAAAGTCTGGCGCGGCGCAAAAAGCCCGTGAGTGAGTCAACACCACGTTTTTAGCGGAGAATCTTCATAATTCAGTCCTTGGGCTGAATTATAAAATGAGTTCTAGTCAGCAATAAATTTGGAAAGGCGTCCGAAGGCGTTTATTCCACGGAGATGAGAACTCGTCCCATTCGCGACCAGTGGAAGGACTTATTATTACTGTACTGCAGAGCGAAACATGTTGAAAACCATAAAGACCTAAAGCAATGCTATTAGTGCATAAAGAAATTAATGTCACTAAGAATTATCAAGAAAACGCAGACGCTGTTCTTGCTCTTGGTGATACACTAGATACTGTTAAAACCCTCCCTCAAAAAATTTTTAATCTTATTATAACCTCACCCCCGTATAATATTGGTAAGGTTTATGAAAAGAAACAACCGCTTGAAGATTATCTATCATGGCAAAAAAAAGTAATTATTGAATTATCCGATAAACTTGTAGATAATGGTAGTATCATATGGCAAATAGGGAATTTTATTGATAGTGGAGAAGTGTATCCACTTGATATTTACTTTTATCCAATTTTTAAAAGTCTTGGGTTTAAATTAAGGAATAGGATTATATGGCATTTTGATCATGGTCTACACTGTAAAAATAGATTTTCTGGGAGATACGAGACACTTATATGGTTCACAAAATCAGATAATTATAAATTTAATCTAGATTCTGTAAGAATTCCATCAAAATACCCCGGGAAACTTCATTATAAAGGCCCTAAGAAGGGATTACCAAGTGGTAATCCGCTTGGGAAAAATCCATCAGACTTTTGGGATAAGATTTGTTCTGAAATAGAAGAAGGAATTATTGATATTCCTAATGTAAAAAGTAATCATCCAGAAAAAATAACGCATCCTTGCCAATTTCCAGTAGAATTAATAGAGCGATGTGTCCTTGCATGTACTGATGAAAATGATTGGGTTCTAGACCCATTCGGGGGAGTTGGTTCTGCAGTTATTGCAGCAGTAAAAAACAACCACAAGGGAATGATGATTGAGATTGAACCGGAATATATAAAAATTGCTTCTCAAAGATTAACAAAATTAAAAAACGGAGAACTTAAGACACGTCCCATTGGAAAAAAAATATTCCAGCCGACAGGCAGAGAAAAGGTTTCTCAAATACCCAAAAGTTGGGAAGACCAACAAGGAGTCTTGATATGAGGAGCGTAGCAGAATTTGATTTCAATGGCGGAAAAAATTCTGTGTATACCAAATATTCAGATGAACTGTTTGAAATTAAAAAAGTAATAGAAAATGTTGATGCGGAATCCTGCAGAACAAAAGAAAGTCATGAAAAGACAATGCCTGGTAAAATTCTCTATTCACCTCGAAAATTGAATGTTTTTTTTTAAGGATGAATTCCATAAATATGGATGGAATAATTATTCTGTACAATGTGATTATATTTATGGGACGTACCTAGATGGATATATATCATCAAATCAGCGCCAATCAAGTAAACCATTTAGAGATATGGATTTTTTAAAGGAAGGAAAGAGATTAGGAATAGAGGTGCAATTCGGGAAGTATGCTTTTATGGTCTATAATGTATGTGCAAAAATGACTATTTTTCATAATCTAGGTAAAATTGATACAGGTATCGAAATAGTACCAGTTAAGCATTTTGCTGACGAAATGAGTACAGGTGTATCGTATTTTGAGCAATTTGCATGGGACCTAACGAAAAGAGGTGTGTCAAATATAGATATACCTGTTTATATTATTGGCATTGATGCTTAAATTAAGGGGCTGTTCTCGCTAAGATTTTTGGCCTCATTAACCCAATGAATTAGCTGGGATAAGAGTTTCCGATGATTGCCTCCATTGAACCGCCATTCACACTCCTTCAGGAACCAATAAAAATGTCCGGGCTTAATGCCGTTGAAGCGTTGCAAATGCCTTTTCGCCTGATTCCAAAAGTTTTCTATCCCATTGATATGGTTAGCTTGTTCTGTAAGCCGGCTTAAATGATTGATTCGGTGGTGATGAAAAACACTGATGCCCAAGGCATTATATCCCTTGAATGTATCGGTGGACACGATATTGTCCGGCTCAACTCGCTCCTCGATATTGCCCGGATATGAATCCTGAGGAAGGGGTCTGGAATTATCTGAAAAGAATGTGCTTGAAGAATCAGATATTTTCCAATTTGAAAGCTCTCGGAAAAGGGCTACGAAAAGCAATTCGGCTATTTCGCTCCCGCCCACATCTGATTCAGGCCTGTTTTGTGCAAGCAGGATGTGTTTAAATATAAAATGGATAATCAGTAAATATTTCGACATGCTGTCTCGCGTGGATTATCGTAGACGGACTCTGAACCGAGCCGATCCAATTTCTTCTCCTGCGATAGAATTTACCTCTCTGTTGAACTTCTGAATCTGTTCCGGTGTAGGATTGACATTTGCAATATCAATATCTCCCGCCGTGCCGAAGGCGTACCAGACCACCCTGCGCCCGTAGTCTATCCGTTCATCATGGTTCTGCCCGTGGGGCTGGCGGGGGTGTGTCTGAATACTTCGTTGGCAACTTCCTGCCGCGTGTATCCGGCACAGCGCATGTACAAGGCAATGACCGCATCCAGCCGTGATTCATCCATCTTCTCGGGAAAACGCTTTTTAACCATTTCCCGGTAGGCGGCATACGGGGAAGCCAGTGTGCCGACCCTGGGGAACTCGCGTTTCCTGACTTCCACGCCGGGAGCAATCCGTTTGCGGAAACGCCAGAGATTGCCAAGATGCGGACTGCGTTTGCCCAGCCAATGCTTGAAGCGGGGAAGCCGTTCCGGTTTTTCTGCTTGAGACTGCCTGTCCCGCAACGCCGCTTTTTCTTTCCGTTCCTGTTCTTTCAGGAAATGCCGGGCAATGTTCAATACGGAAAGCCCGTGCGAAGCAAGACGCACCGTTGCCGCCTTCCGGCGCTCCTTCTGCCGCCGTTCCAGCGCTTCCCGTTCCTCCTCCTGTTTCTTTTCAGCGAGACGTATTTCTTCGGCCAGTCTCTGCCGCTCCTTCTGATACTCCTGCCATTCCTTCCGGCAAACGTGACTGACCGGCTCCGGAGCGAGCTTGTGGAATGTCCGCTGAGAGTAGTAGCCGGGCTTGAACTCGCCAAGCCGCTTGCACAGCCTGGACATGCTGAAATTCCTGTCCACGCTGGACGCCTTGACCGCCGTGTCGCCCACGAAAATCACCGCACCGGAGCCTTTGCGGGAAAAACGCAGACCAACGGCATCCAGCCCGGCGTGAAGTTCTTCCCAACATGAGGCGTTCTGGATGACGGCATGGCCGCGTTCCTGGACAATGCGCTGTGCGGACTTTTCGCCCGTGGCGCTTTCAAAGTCCTCGGCCTTGGGTTTGGGTTTTACCTGTTCCCGCCGCTGGAGTTTTTTGACCACATATCCCTGTTCATTGACGCGATAGCGGGCATTCATCTGCGATGCCCATCCCTGCCTGTGCTCAATTTCGGCAACAATCTTGTGCGCCGCCTCGATATCGAAACCTCTGTGCGGCTGAATAACTTTCTGCGTGTAAGGATGCGTCCGGTTTACGGCAATATGGAGGTGATAATTGCCCGTGTTCTTGTGCAGGGCGTAGATCGTCTGATGTTCGGCCAAGCCCATTCCCCGGAGAAAGAGACTGACCGCCTCATCCACCTGTTCGCGGGAAGGCTGTTCGTTTTCCTGCCATGACAGGATCCAGTGCGTGACCGGCATCTTGCTCTGGATGGATTCCTCGGCAAGAGAAATCATCTCCCTTTTCTGCGCGGCGACGGTCGAGGTCAGGAAATTTCTGCTTCCGGCATAGGCGAGTTTGTCCTTACCCCTGTCGTCGTGTTCGGCAAGGATATAGTCCACCAGACCGCCAATCATGGTGGACTTGGATTTCTTGAAGTTGGTGCGTTTGATCTTTTTGACAATCATCTTCTTTCGCTCAGGGCTTCAATAGCTCGCCGGACTTCCCGCAAGGCGGCGTCCAGTTCCGCGAGAGTGGCCGCGTTTCCCGTCCGCTTCACCACGTCAAAATGATGCTTGAGCAGCCCCCCAAGCCGCCGCAATTCCCGGATGGTTTGGTCGTCCGTTCTGGCAATGATGGGCCTGCCGCCGAAGAACAGCCGCCGCATGTATTCGGAAATGGAGATTCCGGCGGTCGCGGCCTGCCGGGCGATTCTCTCGTCCTCTTCATCGGTAAGCCTGAGCGTCCGTCGCCTCTGAAATCTGTTTGCCGCCTTCCGCTTTTCCATCTGCCTTTCCTGCCTTTTTGCGAGCGTGAGAAGCGCAGCGCCGAACGCTCTCCTGGAGTCCAGAGGCGAAGCCTTTGGCAGGAGAGTAGCTGGCGTCAGCCAGCTATCATCCTGTAAAGAAGAACGCTTCTCAGTCTTTGGAACACTACCTTCACGCTTTGGCTGGCGCATCAGTTGCGCCATGCTTCCTCTTTTGGCGCAAGCATAGATGAAAAATGCGCTTGAAGGCCAGAGAAAAAGACAAAAAGACGGTATTGTTTTTCCTTGAACAATACGTTCCGGCGGCAATAGGGTTAGAAGATGAAAAAGTGCAAAAAAGGAATTGTCCGTATTTATCCAGTTTGGTACGCATTTATCCGGTGAGAAAAGTTGTCAATAAAGTATTCACTGTAGTATGGGAAAAGGAGGAAGAATTTTGACAAGGAAGGTGATACTTATGGCAACGGCTCGGCGTTACACAATGGAACAAATAGAGGCCGCCCGGAGAAAGCTCCGCAATCTGCCGGTAAAAGAGGCGGGGAAGACTCGCGGGGAAGTTGCGGAATTTCTGGTCAACGACATCAAAAAGGCCATACGGCAGGGCTACACGCTGCGGGACATACGGGATTTGATGGCGGATGCCGGAGTATCGGTTCCGCTTGCCAGGCTGCGAGAAGTGCTGACAAACCCTGACGGATCGAGAGAGGTAGGCTCCTCAGAGGAATCGGAAACAGACACAACCCCTCGTCTTGCCAAGGATACGCGCGTTTTCACTCCGGCGGCGTTTCCTCCCAAAGCCGCGCTCGGCGATGTAGCCCAATAAGAATGACGGCGTGGTCAGAATGTGTTCTGATCACGCCGCCGAACGGGTGTTTTATTTCAGATCAAAAAGTAGCAATGAGTTTAGCTGTACCACGCCCGAATCATGTCCATATCATCATAACCGGCCTGTCGCATGTGTTCCTTTTCCTCCTCGCTCCAGCCGGTATCTCTGGTTGTTAGCTGGGATTCTTTTTCGATTTTTCCAATGGAGACACAAATATCATGGTCATTCATGGCGTCCTCGTTCATGTTTCCTCCTTTAGATTGCTTTTTCTGATTGGCTGTATCGCGTAATCCTGTCAGATAATCTACTCATTATAGTTATAACTTATTGATATATAATAATTTTATTAAATAGCATATAGAAAGAACTCCCAATATAAACCCCTATTTTTCGCGTATGTCATTGGTTCACGAGAAACGGAAAACTACATCTTGCCACTTGTATCAATTTATTGGATTAAATTGGGGAATATTGGACAATGGTAGATTTTTATCTTGTAAGAACATTACTTTTAAATATTTTTGGAGGCTCACCAAAAATGGAGTTATTTTTACTTATTGAACATATGTATATATAATATTCTATATTTATTTACATTTTAAAAAGGGTCATGA
>NZ_JBNPLS010000047.1:0-8911 GCF_050313595.1 Desulfovibrio sp. SGI.169
AGTCAAAGGAAGCACCAGGCAGAAAGCACAAAGCAGCGATGCAAAAAAGCGTCTCCCATCGTTCACGGTTTTCCCGCATACCGTTATCCCGTTCGTCGGATGTTTACCCGATGCCGCTGTCATACCTGCCAGACGTGCGCCGAATACAACTCCGCTTCATGCCTGATACGCACTCGCCACATTCTTGATGCCCGCATCATGCGTACCTGCTTTTGCACGGATACTTGCTTATTTGTCCGGCCTTGTCTCCGAGGGCCAGCCTACGTTTCGTCTATACGCTATGCGTATTGACTCACGGCTGGCGAGGGGCATCGCCCCTTCGAACCCCGGAAAGCCCAACGCTCAGCCTTGCAAATGGCACAGGGCAAGTATGATGAGGCAAACCGGCACGAGCTTGCCACGAGAGGCGATGCTCAGAATGTACGCATTGAAATTAAAAAGGTTCGCGAGGAACTCAAGACAGATATCAAAAAAGTGAAGGCTGAAATCCAGACAACGGAACTCCGCCTGCTCAAGTGACAAATCGGTATCATGTTGGTTAGCCCCGGGGGGCTTGCCGCCATTATGGCAAAGGCTTTGGCTGGCGTTCTGGTTTCCCTTTTTTCTTCTCTTCCACCTGTCTCCGGGCGGCTTTTGGGTTGCCCCATACTTGAGTTAACGATATGCGTGGAGGAACGAAGTGCTACATGAGGAGAAAGCATGAACGCAGCCATTAAAAACATTGGAGCAATCGTCATTTCTGGGCTTCTGTTGCAGGGCTGTAGCGTCGGTATGGCCATGAGTGGAAAAAAGCAACCAGAGCTCGGAGCTGTCCGAGTAGGGGCTACTCGTGGAGAAATCGAACTTCATCTTGGCTCACCGGTGGAAATCACGGAAGTCAATGGAAGTCGCGTTGATATTTACGAATATGAGATCGGCAATGAACCTTCCGCTGGACGTGCTATAGGCCACGGGGTCATGGACATTTTAACTCTCGGTATATGGGAAGTCGTAGGCACTCCCGTTGAAGGATTTCAAGGTGAAAAGAAGCGCCTCATGATTACATATAATGAGGATGATACTGTGGCCAGCATAGGTGCTGCGCCTATGCCCCAAAAAAATTCAAAATTGGACGACTCAAGGAATAATCAATAAAACTAGCTGAATTGATTTTACTATTTTCATTTGCCATGTGTTGATGCATAATATTCTTTGCAAGGAGTTATGGTGGCATAGATGAAAGTTGATACAGATAATTTACCTATAGTTTGTAAGGAGCAAATTTCGTCTGCTATTATATGGGAGCTTATATACCAACTTATGAGGCGTTATCAATTAAAGTACGATTTGCGCGTATGGGAAACTCATCCTTGTAGTGGTCAATATGATTGCCTGTCATTATACTTAAAAAAGAAAAATAATATAATTAAAGTATTTGATTTTAATCTTCAAGCCAATTCTCTCCATATATGGAAAGGTGGCAATTATGTCGAGCGGTTAGATATAGTTAATGAGTATATTGGATCGGATAATCCAAAGAATTTATTAGATAAAATTTCGTCATTAGCTGGATTAGACCCGATTAGTAAGTTACCAATATCAAATGCACCAATATTAGCATGTGGATTTATTGCTTCATATTTTAAGCTACACATATTTTCACCCAATAAGCTAAAGGCTCTTATGGCTTATTTTGATAGTAGTGGGTATGGAGATGGTTTGCGAAAAGATAAAATAGAAAAATTTCCTATATTAGCAAAATGCTTGTCAGATAATAATGGTCATATTGAATATTGGTATAAATATTATTTTATTGAAAATATATCATCAAAGAAAACTGTTTTTCTCGTAGATATGTCAGGTAAAGTTGTCTCTAGAGGCGGACACATATTAATATTGAATGATGTTTATAATGATAGCAATAGGGATATAAATATGATGACGTTTTCAATCATTAAAAAAATGGGAGGTCAATTTTGAAAAAATTAGAAGAAGCTCTTGTTTCAATGGGAAAGAAAAAATTTGACCACCCTGAAGATAATGCTGTCCATATAATAGAAGTTGAACCGGAAGCTCAAAAACTAATAGAAGATTTGCAGAATTATCCACACGCCTACGTTTTTTCATGTCTAATGGATAGACAGATTTCTGCAAAAAAAGCTTGGGAAATTCCATATAAAATAAAATGTTCTCTTAAAATTAAAACATTTGATATCAATGAATTATCAAAAATAAGTAAACAAGAATATATAGACTTATTTACTAAAGAAAAACTTCATCGATTTTGTCGTGGAATGGCTGAAATATTTTATGATGGTATTCAAAGAATCATAACACAATACGAAGGGGATGCTTCTAAAATATGGAGTGGCGAACCTTCAAGTTCAAAAGTTGTTTATAATTTTTTACAGTTTAATGGATGTGGTATAAAAATTGCCACTATGGCAACTAATATTCTCGCCCGTCAATATAGAATTAAATATTCTGATTATATGTCAGTTGACGTTTCTCCAGATGTTCATGTCCGTAGAACAATGACAAGACTTGGACTAATCCCGAAGAATATCAAGTTATCAAATGGAAAAGATGATATTAATAAAATAAATGAGTTAATAATATATAAAGCAAGAGAAATTCATCCGTCATATCCAGGTATAATTGATTATTCATTGTGGAATATTGGTAGAGATCTTTGCCACCCCAATAATCCAGATTGTGCTAAATGTGAATTATCTATGTATTGTCTGTATCATAAGAATAACAACTGTATGGTGTAAGTACATGCCATTAGAGATTTTTCTAATGCGGCAAGACCATGCTACTCAGGCAAAATTCCTAGCACAAGTACTGACCAGTCTGATAGGAAGTAGAACCTTCAGAAATCTTCTGGCTGGGCGGGGTGTGTCTGACTTCATAGCGATTTTCATATGAAGTCCACACCGAAAATTTGCGAGCCTCCCACTGTTTTTTTTGTCCTGTCTTTTGCCTTTTTGCGAGCGTGAGAAGCGCAGCGCCGAACGCGCTTTGGAGTCCAGAGGCGAAGCCTTTGGCAGGATGAGGGGCTGCGTAGCACAACCCCCATCCTGCCACGAAGAACCCGCCTCGTTTTCGGGAAAAAGCCGTATCATTTGTGGCGAGTGAATGGGGCGTTTTGTTTGCTCGGTTTTCGGGAACCATAGCGAAAAACTGCGTATGAAGCAAAAAGAAAGCGGCGCGGTCAAGGTTCATACCCTGGTCGCGCCGCGTTCGGGAAACGGGTCAGATAGGAAAGGCATTTCAGTCCTGTGATTCGGTATTTTCCCCTGTTATGTTCTGGCCGGAAAGTCCCCTGACGAGGGCAGAAATGTCCGCTGACCGCCAGACTGTTGTGCGCGGCCCCAACTTTATGGGTTTGGGATAACGTCCGTCTTTGCAGC
Source organism: Desulfovibrio sp. SGI.169 (assembly GCF_050313595.1). Taxonomy (NCBI): domain Bacteria; kingdom Pseudomonadati; phylum Thermodesulfobacteriota; class Desulfovibrionia; order Desulfovibrionales; family Desulfovibrionaceae; genus Desulfovibrio; species Desulfovibrio sp. SGI.169. The sequence goes on from NZ_JBNPLS010000047.1 coordinate 3,396, forward strand.
CCTGCCACCACGCGCTTTTGCTGATGGGGATAATCTTCAATACCTGCGGCAAACGCAGCAGAGAATTATTGTTTATATCCTGCATACTATTTCTCCAACATATCAAGTTGATGAATTGGATACGAATGATTTTTTTTCATTCGCATATTCCCTTGTTTTCCGTCCAGACAACGGTTTCTTTTCGTACTCTGGACGCGCCTTTTCCTTCAGTTCGTCGCAGTAATCCGCCCACACCTGCATCATCTTGTGCCGTTCAGGGAGATACTGCGCATAATTGTATGCCGCACGGACGCCGTTATGTTCCTGATGGGCAAGCTGCCTTTCAATCCAGTCGCTGTTGAAGCCAAGCTCATTCAGCAGCGTTGAAGCCATTGCCCTGAATCCATGTATGGAATGTTCTTCTTTTGTGTATCCCATCAGCCGCAAGGCATTCAGCATACTGCTATGGCCAATCGGTTTTGATAACGTCCTGATGGATGGAAAGACATAGTTGTAATTCCCTGAAAATTTGTGCAGGTCGGCAAGGATTTCCAGAACCTGCCTTGACAGGGGCACAATATGCGGTTCCTTCATTTTCATTCTTGATGCCGGAATGCGCCATTCCTTTTTCTCGAAATCAATTTCATCCCATGTTGCCTTGCCGAGTTCGCCTGACCGTAAAAAGACAAGCGGCAGAATTTTTATCGCGCATTGAATTTGATAGCTCCCAACATAGTTGTCGATATCCAGAAGCAGCTTTCCAACCATTCGAGTGTCTTTTATCGCGGCTCTGTGGGTAACCTGAACAGTCGGCAACGCGCCACGCAAATCCGCGGCTATATTATGCTTGCATCTGCCGGTGGCGACGGCATACCGGAATATCCTCCCGACCTGTTCCAGCATTTTTTTGGCAATGAGGAGCTTGCCGCGCTCAACAAGCGGTTTGACAGCCGCAAGAATATCCTGCGCTTCAATCATGCTTATGGGCATTTTGCCAAGTGTGGGAAACAGATAGAGTTCCATTCTGCGCATAAGGCGGATTTTGTAACTTTCTGACCCAATGTGACCTGTTTTGGTCTGATGCCATTCTCTGGCCAGATTCTCGAAAATGCGGTTTTCTTCCTCCAGCTTGGCCGCTTCAACCGCCTTTTTGTGGCGAGACGGATCAATGCCTTCGGCCAGCAGCTTCTTTGCGGCGTCCCTGCGTTCCCGCGCCATCTTCAGGGTAACGGCGGGATATTTGCCGAAACTCAACAGCTTGCTTTTCCGGTTGTACCGATAGGTCATGCGCCAGAGCTTTGAGCCGTTGGCGGGAACATAAAGGAACAATCCGCCGCCATCGGCGTATTTTTTGGGGCTTTCAGCGGCTTTCACATTCTTGATAAAGGCGTCCGTCAGCATTACACTTCTCCTTGCGGGTATTGGATGTGAATGTTCTTTACTGGACAAAAAATCATGCTATATCAAATAGTAATGTTGATATTGCAAGATTTTTGCTACCCGCAAATATACCAGCAAATAAGCTGGATGCAAGCCGGTTTTGCCGGATTTCACTGGACGAACAAAATGAAATAAAACTAGTAATTGCAAGTAGATAAGTATGATATAAGGCAATATGAAATTGCAATGGTGAGACTGGTTGGGGACGACGACCATCGGCTTGGAGACAAAGCCCATGCGTTTGGATTCCATGATGGTGGCAATGCAGGCCATTGTCTTGCCCGCGCCGACAACATGATCGTAAAGGGCGGTTCCTTCCTGAATGGCCCTCCAGACAACATCTTTCTGATGCGGGCGGAGCTTCACTTCTGCTGATGCTCCGACCAGCTCAAGATGGGAGCCGTCATAGCGAGGCGGTACATGCGTATTGAATCGGTCATTATACAATCTGGACAGACGTACCCGCCGGTCGTCATCCGTCCATATCCAGTCCACAAAGGCCTGCCGGATTTCATCGGCCTTTTGCATGGCAGCCGCCGTCAGCTCCTGATCCAGCTCCAGAATCGGCCTGCCCTGTTCATCCCGCTGACCGGTGTCTTTTTCCACCTTGATGGGCTTGTTCATGAGCAGGGCTTCGATAATCCTGCTTGCCGGATATTCGGGAATGCCCCAGACGCTGGTATTCAAGGCTCCATCGGTAATACCCACATGCGCATTCCACCTGCCGAGCGTCGGCAGATATTCCACGCGCTGGAAGCCGTGCCCGCCATGCAGATGTTCAATAAACGCGGATACCACGTCAGGCGGCAGCCAGGTTGAACCAAGTTTTACCCCGATGTCCACGGCTTCGATGTTGGGGGGCTGCGCGGCTGTCAGAGCTTCCACATTGCTTAGAAAACGGCTGTCCGTTCTGGCGGCTTCCTGTGCCTGTCGCAGTTTTTCCCGAACATTACCGGTCAGGTACTTGTCGCGTATCTCCCAGAGTTCCGTCCCCGGATTGAGAAAAATCAGTCCCTGCCCCTGCAATTCCTGCCGCACCGTATCGGCAGGCTTCCCAAGAAGCTGCTCCATACGAGCAAAGTCCACCCTGCCGCTTTCCCTCAAGGCAATCAACAGCGCATCCTTGAGGCTGTCGGCAGTCTGCGCGGTTTCCGCCGGTTTGAGAACACGCTGCCGGAAGATAGCCGCCTTTCGTGCGGAAGCCGGTCTGGCGGCTCTGCCGGTCTTGCGGGCCATATCCGGGGAAATGCCCTTGTCATACTCCATTTCCAGCGATTCCAGCAGCGAGTGTTCCGGGTCGCTCCGCATGAGGCCGCGATTGGTCTGGGAATTGAGGTGTCCGTACTTTTTGACAAAGGCGTCATATTGGACGTTGAGCCTCTGGCGCAGGGCTGTCATCCGGCCTTCATCGGCGTCGGCGGACTTTTCCGTATTGATGAGTTCGCGCAGGGTGTCCCGAATTTGAATCATGGAAACAAGGCGCAGACGGGCCGTTTCATTCTTGACCGGAAAAATATCATAGTCGTTTTCACCGAAAGCGGCAGCGGTCTTGAAGACAATCTTCCGGCTTTGCGGCTCGACGCACAGGGCGTCCGTTTTCAGGGACTGGAAATACGGGCTGCGAATGAAATCGGCGTTGCGCGTCCTGACTTCCGTATTGAGCGGGTCTCTCTTGCGCGGTACGAAACAGTCCGCCGGAAGCTCGTCCAGCCGCGCGGCGATTTCCTGTCCCAAATCCGCATGGGCCGGATCGGGCAGGCAGGTCAGCGCCCCCTCGAACATTCGCCCGGAATAGGCCAGTGTGCCGATGATTTGCCGGGGATTTTCCGCAAAGTAGCTGTTGACTGTGGCCGCTCGCCTGTCGCCGCTCTGGGGGTCGTCCACATCAATGGAGACCGTGTTCACCCAGTCCCTGCTGCGTTTGTTTTCGCCGTCGTGCCGCTGGAAAAATATGATGTCGGTCGTAACATCGGTGAGGGCGTTCTGACGAAAGGCTGTTTCCGGCAGGCGGATAGCGCCAAGCAGGTCGGCCTGCCCCGCAATATGCTCACGGGCCGTGGGGTCGGCGGCATCCATGAAATAACGGCTGACCACAAAGACCGCGACGCCGCCTTCGCGCAGCAGGCTGATTGACTTGGCAAGAAAATAATTGTGGATGGAAAATTTCCGCAGCTCAGGGAAATCCGGGTCGTACAGCGCCTGTTTGCCGAAGGGGGGATTACCCACTACGGCGTCGAAAAATCCGCTGCTGAGTCGGGTATTCTGAAAACCGTTATGTATATGATGCTCATTGGGATAGAGATACCGCGCTATGGCGGAAGTCGTGGGATCGAGTTCCACGGCGAGAAATTTCGCATTGAGAGTTTCAGGGCAAAGGCCAAGGAAGTTGCCGATCCCCACCGAAGGTTCCAAAATCCTGAGCGGTTCCCCTGTGTCAAGGCCGAGGCGGGAAAGCCCCTGATAGATACCGTTGATAACGGTTTCCGATGTATAGTGCGCGTCTTGTGTTGAGCGGCGGGCAGCCGCATAGTCATCCGGGGAAAGCAGCCCCTGCAATTCCCGGTATTCAGCGGCCCATTGTTCGTTTTTGGCATCAAAGACCTGCGGCAGCCCGCCCCAGCCCACATAACGGACAAGAACTTTCTGTTCCTCCGGCGTGGCCAGTTCCGCGTTGTTGGCCTGGAGCTGTTTAAGCAGGCGTATGGCGGCGATATTGTCCGCATACTTGGTTTTCGCGCCGCCAACGCCCAGCCTGTCTTCGGAGGTTATTCGGTAATTTTCAGGCTCATGTCGATGCCCATGCTCTGCAATATCTCGGAGTCCGACATCCCCCGCAGGCTCGCCTGCCGGGAGGTCTCGCTGCTCAGGGCTTCCGCTTCCTTCTGCTGTTGCCCGTACAGTTTCACCATGAAGGGGATGTTCCCCATCGCCTCCAGCTTCTTCAGTTCTTCGGGGCTGTTCAGTGCCCAGCGATCCAGTATCGAATAGCCCAAACTGGTGTATCCCCCGCTTCGCACGTCGTTGATTGTTTCGGGCTTGAGAACCTTTCTTGCGATTTCGAGCGGAAAGGTTTGTCTGTCGAGCATGTTGCACCTCCCAGGGAAGGGTTTGGGTGAAATGTGAAATTTCCTGCACGGTCAGGTAGTCGTCCGCTCCGTCCTCAAAGAGTTTTTCAGGAGATCGTTTGTTCCCGTCAACGACCTGCATGATGTCCGGGTTGGAGCTGTACATGCGGGAGCCGTCTTGCAGTTCATATACGGAATCGCCCTTGCCGTTGACGCCAAGGCGTCTTTTGTCCCCGTCATTGGTAGGAAAGGGAAAAAGCTTTTCTTCTCGTGCGGGTTCCGGCTGGTCCGTCGCCTCTTTTTCCAGCGCGGTCTCCGGCGTGGCGGCTTGTCCCGCATGTTGTTGCTCCAAAGAAAGGGAATGCTGTTGTCTGAAGTCTGCAACTTCCTGAACTGTCAGGAAGTTATGGTTATTTTGCAGGAACAGTTCTTCCGGCGTGCTGCCGTCTCCGTCAACGGTCTGCATGAATTCGGGATTACGGCTGTACATCCGTACCCCGTTTTCCATTTCATATACCGTCTCTCCACGTTTGTTGAGGCCAAGCGGCGTCATCGTTTTCGGAGAATTGCCGAGCAGCTCGAACCAGTCTCTGGAAGGCACGGGCTGCCTGTCTTCCTGAATGTTCTGTCTTTCTGATGCGGGGATGGCGCTTGCAGACCGCTGTTCACCACCCGGAGAAGACGCTGACTGCGCTGCTTCCCGCATGTCGTCCTGAATATTTTCTTTCCGTATTTCTTCGATCTGGTTCGCCATGATGTCGAAGAGCGACAACTGGCGGGGATCGTGTGTCTGCTTGCGCCGTCTGGCCATGCGTTCCCATCCTTGTCTGGACGGCGGGAAGGCGGCGCAATGTTTGCGGCGCTATTCCTTTCCGCCGGAATGTTCGTCAGGGGCGAATTTCAGCTTTTCAGCGTTTTCAATGAAAACTCGCCCGTTTTCTTCAATAAAGACAACCTTGTCCCCTTCCTTGACGCCGAGCTTTTGCCGGATTTCGCGGGGGAGCGTGAGTTGGCAGCGTGAGGTGAGCTTGG
>NZ_JBNPLS010000048.1:0-8740 GCF_050313595.1 Desulfovibrio sp. SGI.169
AATAGGGCTAAACATTAATCTTAGCTAGGACAGCCCCTAAATTTAAAATATCAAGAATAATTATATATGATAAAATATATTAAAACTCTCCAATTGATTTGCCCTCACTCTGTGAGAAGAGAAATTCCCACAGAGTGGGAGCAAATCAATTTTTGACCATATCTGAAGTAAAATCAGGACGTACTTATTCGCACTCCTACAGCAGTTTTTTCACCGCCGCCAGCGCGGCATCGTAGTCGGGTTCGTTGGTCACTTCAGGCACAAGCTGGCTATAGGCCAGAGCGCCGTCAGGGGCCACCACAAAGATGGCGCGGGCCAGCAGGCGAAGTTCCTGAATCAGCACGCCATAATTTTTGCCAAAGTCGGTATCCTTATAATCAGACAGAGTTTCCACGGCCTTGACCCCGGCCGCGCCGCACCAGCGCGCCTGGGCAAAAGGCAGATCGCAGCTCACGGCCACAATGCGCACCTTGTCGGACAGCGCGGCGGCTTCGGCATTAAAGCGGCGTACCTCAAGGTCGCAGACGGGCGTATCCAGCGAGGGCACACTGACCAGCACCAGCACCTTGCCGGCATAATCACTGAGACTGCGCGGGCTCAAATCATTGGCCGCCAGGGTAAAATCAGGGGCCTTGCCCCCCTGAACGGGCAGTTCGCCTTCAAGATGCAAGCCATTGCCCTGAAAGGTAACCGTATTCATAGTGAAAACTCCTTGGTGACTATTTGGTGCAAAAATTCTGCCGCATGCGTTTTAAATTGTCAATAATTGTTCCTGACAAGAGCAACAAAAAGCCGCCGCGCTCAATCCCAAACCAGAGCGCACCACTCCCCTTCAATACTTCTGCGGGCCGCGGGCAGCCCCTGCGCCCTGTACGCGGCTTCCACGCCATCGGCCTGAATTTCCAGCAAGCCTGAGAGAACCAGGCAGCCTTCAGCCTCGCGGGCGGCCGCCACAGCCGGAGCCAGCTCCGTCAGGGGACGGGCCAGAATATTGGCCAGCACCAGATCAAAAGTGCGCCCGGCGGCGGCTTCGATGCCGCCAAGGGCCGCCGAAAAGCCATCCGCCTGATTAAGCGCCCGGTTCTCCAGCGCATTGTCCACGGCCAGAGGATCAATATCCAAACCCAGACCGCTGAGGCCGCTCTTGCAGCAGGCTATGCCCAGCACGCCGGACCCCGTGCCCAGATCCAGAAAGCTCTGGCCGGGGGCTATGCGCCCCCGATCCAGCAGGTCGCTCACCACTCTCAGACACAGCGCCGTGGTGGCATGGTGGCCGGTGCCAAAGGCGCTCTTCGGCTCGATGAGAACAGGCGTGCGATTTGGAAAGTCCGGGCTGTCGGCCAGCCAGGGCGGCAGCACCACAAATCGCGAACCGCAACATACCGGCGTGAAAAACTGCCGCCAGGCCGAGAGCCAGTCCCGCGCTTCCAGAGCCTCCAAAACGCAGCATGCCTCAGGCGTGTCCCGCGCTATGCCGTCCCGCAACGCATGGAGAAAGCTCTCTTTTTCACAGTGCACGCGAAAGCGCGTCTCGCCCGTGGGCAGGCTTTCCTCCTCCCAGCCGAACGGCGCACGCAAGGCAAGCAGGCCGCCGATGCGATCCGCATCCTCCTCACGGGCCACGATATCCAGACGAAAAATCTGCCGCATTCATGATTCCTTTGTCTTGCGCGGCGACGCCGCCGCTTCCCGTCGAGGCGCAAATGGTAGCCGCCGCCGGCATGAAAGACAAGGGCGGATTGATTTGTGCCCGAACTCGCTGTACATACCTGCCGTGGTTCACGCCGCAGAGCAACCCGTCGCAAGGAAAGGACATGCCCCAGACAGAAGAACTCGACAAGCTTCTTGCCGCCATCCGCACTGCCTTTGATGTGGAATTTGAACCGTTGCGGGTGGACGAGAGCACCCTGGAAGTGCTGACCATCCGCAATATGCAAGAGCATCTGGACGGACTGCTGCAACGCAGGGCCATCCGCGATCCCCTCAAGGACCTGCCGCTCTGGGCCAAGATATGGCCGGGCTCCTTCGTGCTGGGTCGTTTGCTGCGCAAGTACGAACCTGACGGCAAAAGCCTGCTGGAACTGGGCGCCGGCTGCGGCATCCTCAGCATGGTGGCCGCGCGCTACGGCTTCGCGCGCATTGTCCTCAGCGACATTGTGGAGGACGCCCTGCGTTTCGCCAGGGCCAATGTGCTGCGCAACAACCTGCAGAACCAGGTGGAGGTGCGCCGTGTGGATGTGACCGCGCCGAGCCGCGACCCGCGCTTCGGCGAAGGCTTTGACCTTATAGCCGCCTCCGAGATTCTCTATCTGGACGAACTGCACCGGCCTTTGCTCAAATTCCTGGGCCGGCATCTGGCCCCCGGCGGCAAGGCCCTGTTCTGCACGGATCTGGCCCGGCCCAAGCCCCATTTCACCAGGCTGGCGGCCAAATCCTTCAAGGTCACGGAAGGCCGCGTCGGCGTCAAAAGCCGTGACGAGGGCGGTGAGGAGCAACGGCGTGTCTACAGCATTCTGATTCTGGAGCGGGCATGAGCGCGTCCTTGCCGACCATTCGCCTGCGTCCCTGCCCCAAGGGATATACTCAGGATCTGGACAAGGCCGTCAGGCCGGAGCAAACCATCGCCCGCGTGCGGAACAGCCTGGCCGCCGCGAAGCTGGACATTCTGGCGGAAACCCGCCGGGTGGATGTGGGCCGTCTGGGCATCCCGGTTTACCTCAGCGTTTGCGGCGCGGACGCCCGCGCCGTCATGCCCACGCGCAAGCAGATGGGCAAAGGTTCCTCGGCGGAGCAGGCCCAGGCATCGGCCCTCATGGAGCTCATGGAGCGCTTTGCCTTTTTCAGCTTCTGGCAAGAACGCCCGCACATGGCGCGCCTTAGCTGGAGCGAGGCTGAAAGCCGCTTCGGCGACGCCCTGCTGCCCCTGGAAGCCATGCTGCGCTCCGTGGACGACCGGCTTCCTCTGCCGCAGGCCCGGCGCGTGCTGGATCTGACGCCCTGGCAGTTTTATCCGGCCACGCATCTTCTGAGCGGTCGCACGGTCTGGCTGCCTCTGGACTGGTTCAAGCTGCTCAGCGAGTTCAACGGCACTTCGGCGGGCAACAGCAACGAAGAATCCCTGTTGCAGGGGCTGAGCGAACTGGTGGAACGGCACGTCTGCTGCCGCGTGGATCGCGAACGGCCGCAAACGCCGACCATTGATCCAAACAGTTGTGACGACCCGGTGTTGCGGAAACTGCTGGCCGCCTTCGAGCGCGAAGGGGTGCGCCTGATTCTCAAGGATTTTTCCCTGGGCATGCCCCTGCCTACGGTGGCGGCGCTGGCCTGGGACCCGGCCACGTTTCCGCAGGATTCGGAAATCGTCTTTACGGCGGGCACGGCGGCTTCTCCGGCCAAGGCGGCCATCCGCGCAGTGACCGAGGTAGCCCAGTTGGCCGGGGATTTCTGCACCCAGGCATGTTATGAAGCGTCGGGCCTGCCCAAGTTTGCCAATCTGGAGCAAGCCGCCTGGCTGATGGAAGGCCCGCTGACGCCTCTGCAGCGCCTGCCGCGCGTGGAGGCCGACGACATTCGCGACGAGTTGCTGGCCGCCCTGCGCGGCCTGGCCCCGCTGGAAGTTTATGCGGTGGAGACAACCCATCCCGATCTGGGCATTCCAGCCCACTACTGCATCGCGCCGGGCCTGTCCTTCCGTGAACGGGATCGCAATCAGAGCCTGGGCCTGTTTGTGGGCCGCAAGCTGGCCGAAGAATCTGAGGCCACGCACGCCATGGCCGGGCTGAAGGTACTGGAGGAATGCTGCCCGCAGGCGCACTTTCTGCCCTTTTTCCGGGGCATGCTGGCGCTGCGCGCGGAGCGGTGGGACGCGGCGCGTGATTTTTTCAACGCGGCCCAACCCTTGCAGCCCGACAATGACGCCGCCGCTCTGGCCGCCTTTTACGCCGGTTACGCGGACACCCTGCGGGGCCGCTGGCAAGAGGCCCTGCCGGCTCTCGCCCGCGCCGTGGAACTTTGCCCGGAAATGAAGGAGTACGGCAACCTGCTGGGCGTGGCCCGCTTCAAAACAGGCCGTTACGCTGAAGCGGCCGAGGCCTTTTCAGCGGTGCTCAGGGTGGACAAGGGCTCCGCCCTGGATCTGGCCAATCTGGGCCTCTGCCAAAAGTTTCTGGGCCAAAAGGAAGAGGCGGCCAGACATCTGCGCGCCGCGCTGGAGCTGGATCCCACGCTGGATTTCGCCCGCAAGCACTTGGCGGAGCTGCAAGACTAAGCCAGAGCATTTTCAGAGCAAAATGCCTTAGGCTCAGACCTCATTCCAAAAAAACGGGGAACCGTGAGAATTGAACGAAATAACGCCCGCCAACGACACTGGTTTGCCCGTTTCAAACGAAAATCTCAGGTTGTTTCCATATCCTTGCGAATGGTTGAGCTCACGATAGCTCTCTTTGCCAGATTTCATGTGAACGGGCAAAGAGAAGACATTTTCTTATTCTTTTATCAATACACTAAAATCATTAATGAACTTTTCTCTTTCAAATACCACATAAAATTCGACACGTTAATTGGGGGCAGCGTAGTTGCGCAAAAATTATTTTTCACCTGTAGTTTTGAGAAAGAACAATATAATACTTGCACAACCATTTCGTATGGACTGAACTTTTTGCCTTATCCCATAAAAGCGCCTTCCTCACTGATGCTATCCGCACTGGGCCTGAACAACCCCAGTGTATGAGGAAGGTGCTTTTTGGCGTATACTTCTTGCTTCCACCCGTATAACGGGTGGTTCTTCTCTCTGTCACCTTGCTCCTTCGACTGGTTAATGCCCTTAAATCAGCCAGCTTTCCCCGATGGAGTATCGGGAAAAGCTGGCCGTGCAATCCATGTCGTCGGTTTTCTATCTGTCTATTGGACAGGGAGCAAGCCCAATGCCGAAGGCCTCCCTTTTTGCGGCGACTTTCGCCGGATTAGCCGCCGCCCATGAGCCAGTTGAGCGGAATGAGCGAAAGTTTGGGGAAGAAGAGCAGCAGAAAGAGCATGATCGCCTCCACCACAAGGAAGGGGATCAGATTGCGGATCAACTGGGTAATTTTGATGTTGCCGATGCCGCATACCACATAGAGCACTGTGCCCACGGGGGGCGTAATGACGCCGATGCCCAGATTCAGGATGAAAAGCAGGCCGAAATAGTAAGGGTCAATGCCGGCCTGCATGATAAGCGGGTAGAACACGGGCGCGAAGATCAGGATATTCGGCGTGAGATCCATGACCATGCCGATGAGGAACAGGAAAATGTTGATGCACAGCAACAGCAGAATGGGGCTGTCAATGAGCGGCGAAAAGAGCGCCGTCATCTGGTTGGGGATCTGCGCGACAGTGATGAACCAGCCCACCGCAGTGGCCGTGGCCACGATAAGCATGACCACCGAAGTGGTGCGGGCCGCCCTGGCGCTGACGCGCAGGAGTTCGCGGAAAGAAAGCTCGCGGTAGTAAAACACACAAACCACAATGGCGTAAATGGCCGCGAACGCGCCGCCCTCTGTGGGAGTGAATATGCCGAAACGGATACCGCCCAGCAGAAGCACGGGCATGAGAAAGGCGGGTGTGGAGTCAAGCAGTATTTTCCACTTTTCTTCGCGCGTGAAGGTAATGGTTTCGTTGTAGCCGTCCTTGCGCACTATGAAGAACCAGACCACCATCAGCGCCAGTCCGATGAAAATGCCGGGAAACAGGCCAATCATGAACAGCTTGGTGATGGAAAGCCCGCTGATGGTGGCGCCGAGCAGAATGAAGTTGGTGCTGGGCGGGATGATGGGGCCCAAAATGGCGCCCGATGCAATGACGGCCCCGGCGCGGCCCGGTTTGTAGCCCACTTCCTTCATCATGGGCAGCAACAGGCCGCCCAGGGCGGCGGCTTCGCCCACGGAACTGCCCATAAGACCCGCAAAAATGATGCTGGCCACCACGGCCGCGTAACCGAGGCCGCCGCGCACCCTGCCGATCATCAGCTGAGCCAGTTGCACCACGCGCTTGGAAAGCCCGCCCGCAGCCATGATTTCACCGGCGAAAACAAAGAAGGGAATGGCCATCAACGGGTAGTTATTGGCGCCGTCCAGCATGCTGCCGGGAATGATCATGGCGTCCCACATGCCGGAGTGCCACATGAGCACCATGGCGCAGAGCACCAGCACGAGGCAGATGGGAATGCCAAAGGCCAGGAAGAAAAACAGGGTGCCGAGAAAGATGAAAAGTTCCACATTTCCCCCTATGCCTTGGTGAACGAAGAAGCGGGCCGGCGGATGAGGGCCACGAGATCGCGCGCCTGCATGATCAGGGCCGCGGCGGCCATGATGGGCAGCGTGCCGTTGATCAGGGCCATATTCACGTTGGTGGCCACGGAATAGGTGTCCAGCGTCTGGAGCACGTTAATCACGCCGCCATACAGCAACAGCCCCATGGCTGCCATGCCCAGAAGCGTGGCGATGATGTCCACATGCTTGCGCGCCGCGCCGTGCAGAAGATCCACAAACATGTCCACGGCGATGTGCTTTTTGCGGTAAAACGCCTCAATGGCCCCGAAAAATGTGATATAAATGAAAAGAAAGCGCGCCCACTCCTCACTGGGGGGATAGCTGGAGGAAAAGACATAGCGCAAAAAAGCGTTATAAAAGACCAGACCGATCATGCCAAGGAAGATGACGGCGCAAAAGATTTCAAAAAGCAGTTGACCAGGGGTTTCGGGCTTTGCTTCGCCGTGATCCGCATGCGGATCACACGGCTTGTCGGCATCCGCTACGGATGCCGGTCGGATGTTGTGCTGTGTTTTGTCGTGCATACTGACCTCTGCGGGAACCATGCCCGGATAGAAAATAAACTGAGCGGAATCTTTCAGTGCCGCGGGGCTTTCCCACCGGGCGCGCTGTACGCGACGGGCCGGAGGCATAGCGCCTCCGGCCCGTATTACAGTGTAACCGCTTTGCTACTTCGCCTGCCGATAGCTGGCGGCGCTGTCCAGTATCGCCTGGGCGTTGGGCACCGTGTCGTAAAAAAGCTTCCAACTGCGCTTGCCCGCGTCCACCATATAATCGCGGAATTCCTTGCTGGGCATGGTGATATGGCCCTTGCCCTCAATAATGGTCTTTTTGGCCTTTTCGTCGCCTTCGGCCACCATTTTCCATACGTCGTCGGCGGAACGCTTGGCGGCTTCGTCAATCCACTTGCGATCCTGCTCGGGCAGGGACTGATAGAATTTTTCGTTGATGTACAGGGAATGGATCACCAGAATATGCCCGGTGAGGGTGATTTCAGGGGTGATTTCATACATCTTCAGGCTGACGATGTCGGCCAGGGGGCTGTCGCCGCCATCAATGACGCCCTGATCAAGAGCGCCGGGCACTTCGGCAAAGGGCATGGGCTGGCCGCTGATGCCGCATTCCTTGGCGAAATTGGTGTACAGCGGAATGTTCGGCACACGCATGCGCAGGCCCTTGAGGTCGTCGATGGTTTTCACCGGCTTTTTGGTATAGAAGTGGCGAAACCCGAGAGGGAAGGCATTCAGGGTGCGCAGGCCGGATTTTTCGGTAAAGCCCTGATTGATCAGCTCAAAGGTCTTGCCTTCCATGGCGCGGCGGGCGTGATTCAGATCATCATAAAGCATGGGCGTTTCCAGCATGGCCATGGCCGGGTGCAGGGCCGAGGTCTGGGTGCCGGTGGCGCACATCTGAATGATGCCCTTGCGGGTGGCGGCGATATAGGCGTCTTCCTTGCCGAGCTGGCTGTTGGGGAAGACCTGCACTTCATATTTGCCGTTGGAAAGTTCGGTCAGGTATTTGCCGAACAGGTGCATGCCTATGGTTTCCGGCTCGCCTTCGGGTTTCATGCCCGCGATTTTGATCACGGTTTTTGCGTCAGCGGACGGCGCCATGCCCAACGCCATGCCGCAGATGAGGCCCAGGGCCACGAACAGCGCAATAATGCGTTTCATCAAAAAATCCTCCTGTTGGTTTGGAAGCTTACCTGTTGTCCTGCAGATGCCCCGCCAACCGCCGGCGGCCTTGCGCGCCGCGCGGCGGGATCCTCGCCGCAAAGGCTGCGCCTCTGCCGCCGTTATGGACGGGGTCGGCACATCCAAATAGGGACGCGACGGCGGTCATGCCCCCATGCCGCCTCCGCGCCTTTTTGTATCCGCTTGGGTAAAACTTACTTGACCTGACCGATAAAATTCAATGCTTTTTTTCATAAAATTTTGCCTGGCCTGAAAATGCGCGCCCAGCGCGCTTCAGAGCGAACCGCCCTTGAAAAGGGCATTCACTACGGCCCGTCGGAAGCGGAGTGAATTGAAGTTCTTGACGGAAGCCCCATCCCTGGGATAAAAGCGTCCGAGTCATCGTGGCGGCATGCGTGTTCAGTTCCGCTTCTGGTGATTGTGCGCCGGGATGGTGGAATTGGTAGACGCAGCGGACTCAAAATCCGCCGGGTTCACGCCCTTGCGAGTTCAAGTCTCGCTCCCGGTACCACAAGAATATGAAGAGGTTGGGGAAAGTTTCCTCAACCTTATTTTTTGCTATGCCGGTCAGTGTGTTTTTGCAATCTGTTTTGCGCGCCTGAAATCTGCCAACAAGTCATTTTAACCGATTTTTGATAGTAGCCAAACCGATGAAGGCTTCATGATTGAAAGCGTCTTGTCGTAACGAACTCCAACTATTCACATAACTTATTGAAAAATAACGATAAAAAATATTTAAAA
>NZ_JBNPLS010000049.1:0-8274 GCF_050313595.1 Desulfovibrio sp. SGI.169
GCCTAACCCTGACACTACGATGGAGGTAGTGAAATGGCTGAAAAAACAGTATCTCAACTCACGCCTATTGTCAAAGAAAACAACGGCATCCGCTTCCTTTCGCTGGGTTCGGCCCCGGCAGTCCTTTCCACAGAAGTCGCCCGGCATTTTCAAAAGCGCCATTCCCACATTCTTCGGGATATTGAGCGATTGTGCTCTATCCTCCCGAAATCATTTCGTGAACCCAATTTTGGGCTGACGTTCACCACTGTAAAAATCGGCAATGGGGCAACCCGGCAGGAACGCGCCTACCGCCTCACCCGCGACGCCCTCTCGCTCCTCGTCATGGGTATGACCGGCAAGGCGGCCGTCATGTGGAAGCTGCGCTACATCGAGGCGTTCAACCAGATGGAGGCGGCCCTGCGGGAACAGCGGGCCGGGCTGCCCGTGGCCCTTGAGGCGCGGGTCAGGGCTTCCTATCTGGACGGCCTGCGCGAGGGCAAGAAGCTGGCCCTCCGCGCCGACCGCCTGCGCCTGCTGGAGCGCGTGCTGCGCTACCGGCGCATGGGCATGAGCCTGCACGACATCGGCACCCTGGTGGGCCTGCGTCACCAGCGCGTGAGCACCCTGCTCGAAACCGGCCGCCGCCTGGGCATCGCCCTCCCCGCAACGCGGGAGGCCAGCCATGCGTAACGCCGAGCGCCATCCCGCCGACCTGCTCGCCCGCGCGGCCGCCCGCATCCGCTGGCAGCAGCGCCTGCTCTGCGGCCTGCCCGTGGACGGACAACTGGATGTGGACGCCCAGGAGGCCCAAGGTCTCTACCACACGCTGGAAGACATCTTCGAGGATATCACCGCCGCCCTGCGCAAGCTGGAGGAATCGCAGGCGGCATAAGTTGCGCTGTCCTCCACCAGCCTTTCCTGCGGCCCGCGCCGCCACTATTGTGGCGGTGCGGGCCTTGCTTGTTCAGGGCGGCCGCAGCGCCAGTCGTTGGCGAGTCTGCGAGCCTTACGAATGGCGACAGCGATTTCGTTGACTGACTGTCGCGCCAACTAATTGCTGTCTCCATCCGTAGCTTCCTGCGTCGCAACGGCTGGAGCAAAGGAGAGGCCAATGGCAATCAGGGAATATGTGGGCGCCGTGGTGCTTGAGGTGGACGGCCGCGAGGTGGAGTGCGCCAGCTACAGCGTCACCGAAAGCACGGGCATGCAGCCGGTCAAGACCATGAACCGCAGCCGCCGCATCGCGGGCTTTTCCACGGGCGTGGCCACGTTCGAGATCACGGCATCCGTGCCCATTCCGGTGAACGGCGACGAGATCGACTGGTTCAACACCTTTGACGTGAAAATGGTCATCTACCCCATCCGGGGCAACGGCACGCGCACGGCCTATACCGGCTGCGTGGTGCAGGAGGTCAGCCCCAGCTACGAGGCCGAGGGCGAGGCCAAGCGGGACATCAAGCTGTTCGCGGTCGACCGCGTTGTGGAGTAGGCCATGGAGAAGATTAGCATCACGGGCGAGCTGCCCTACGGCTACCGGGAGAGCATGGCGCCCTCCATCGCGCGTTCGTCATGCGCCCCCTCACCCTGGGGGACATGGAGCGCATGGAGGAGGAGCACCCCGACCTTTTGGCGAACGGCAACCGTCTCACCCTGCGCCGCCTGGCCTTTGCCTATGCGCTGGAGCGTCTGGGCGACCTCCCGGCCGAGGCCATCACTCCCGACCTGCTGGCGCAGTTGCCCGCGCAGGACTATGGCGCTCTGGCGCAGGCGGAGGAAGCCCTCGAAAAAAAGTTGCGGGCCGCCTGCGGGCGGGACGGGGCCGACGCTTCCTGACGGCCGGGCTTCTGGCCGGCGGTTTTGCCATGGCGCGTATCGAGTCCATGACCGTGGCCGAGGCGGAAGAGTGGTACGCGGCCCTCTACCCGGAGCGCATGGCCGCCCTCCGCAAGCGCGGCGCTCCCCGGCAGGTTAAGAGTCTGCGGGCAAAAAAGGCGTAAGCATGTCTGACGACCTCAAGGTGGCGGCGGAACTGTCGCTGAAGGACAACCTCACCGGCCCGGCTTCCAAGGCCGTGGCCCGCGTGAGCGGCGAGGCGCGCAAGGCCGCCGGGGAGCAGGCCAGAAGCGCCTCCGCCGCGCGGGGCATGGCCGATGCCCTCGCCCAGGTGGACAGGCGGGGGCAGGCGGCCGCGCGCGCCGTGGGCGGCGTCGCCCAGGCCATGGCCCGTGCCGCGCATACGCCGTTCACCACCGCCGCCGCGCAGATGCAAAACCTCCAGCAGGCCACCATCACGGAACTGGACGACAGCCTCACCCGCGCGCAGAAAAACGCCGCCCACACCGAAACCGCCGGCGGCCTTGTCGGAACGCTCGCCGGGGCCAAGGCGGGCGCTGTGGGAGGCGCTGCCCTTGGCTCGCTTGCCGGTCCCATAGGCACGGCTGTCGGCACGGCTCTGGGCGGTCTCCTGGGCGGCGCCGCCGGGTTCTTCGGCGGCGGCCGGCTGGGCGAAAAGCTGGGCAACTGGGCGTTCGGCGGTGACGACAAGGCCGGGGAGGCCCCGCCCCTCCAGGAGACCGTCATGCAGGCGGTCCAGCTCATGCGGTCCGCCCCCATCGCCGCAAATCTCAATCTGACCGTGGAGCTGGACGGCGAGGTCATTGCCCGCAAGGTCGAGCAGGCCCAGCTCCGGCAGGCCACGAGGCGTTAGTCCATGTCGTGGCTGACCCTGCTTGACGCCTCCTTCCGGGGCGTCCCCTTTCAGGTCGAATCCATCTCCGACAAGGGCGAAAAGAGCCTTGCCGTGCATGAGTACCCGTACCGGCCAGGCGCCGAGGTGGAAGACCTGGGCCGCAAGGCCCGCGTCATCCCGGTCAAGGCCGTCTTTTGGGGCCTGTCCTATAAATCCGGCGTGGAGGCGCTGGTCAGGGCGCTGGAGCGGGACGGCAAGGGCGAGCTGGTGCATCCCGTGTTCGGCAGCGTCGAGGTCTGCATCCGCTCGTGGGAGGTCAGTCACGACGCCGAGCGCGTCAACTACGCCACCGTGAGTTTCGAGGCCGTTGAGGCCGGGCCGGACAACCCGTTCTTTGCCGGGCAAAGCGCCCGCTCCCTGGCCGAACAGGCGCGCGACGCCCTGCTCTCCGGCCTGCAAGGCGCCGTCGGGGGCGCGGCGTCGGGCCTCATGGCCACACTGGGCGAGGTGGCGGGCAAGGCCGCCAATTTCAAAAACGCCGTGCTTGCCGAGCTTGACGGCCTGCTCGCCGTCTATGACGAGGGGCGGCAGGTGGCGCGCACGGCAACGGCCTGGCTGGACATGCCCCTGGCCTTTGTGGCCGATCTTTCGGCCTGCGTGGCCTCCGCCGCATCAACGGCCACGTCCGGCGCCGAGGCTCTGACGGGTTTCGCCTCGCTCTCGCGCCTGTCGGCGGCGCTGCCCCGGCTGGACATCTCCACCGGCCGCACGTCCGGCGACTATGCCACGGGCGTCAATGCCTACGGCGCCGGCTGGATCAGCGGGCCTGTCAGTGATGCCGTGGGCAAGGCCGAGGCGGTGCTTGCCGTGCGCGCGCCCCAGGGCGGGACGACCGCCGCCCCCGCCGAGGCCCCGGCGGCGGGCAGCCTGCAAACGCCCATCGCCCGGGCGTCCGCGCAGGCCCTGCTGCTCCAGACGCAGACCTACTGCACGGCCGCGGTGGACACCCTTGAGGCCGAGCTGGACGAGCCGCGCCTCACGCCCGCCGAGATCGAGAGCCTCACGGGCAATGCCCGCGGCCGCGTGCGGGACTGCCTTGACGCCGTTGCCGCCGCCTGGCCCCCAGGCCGCGCGCATGCGCTCTGCGAGGGTCTGCGCGACGCCGCCCAGGCCATGCAGCAGATGGGCGAGGCCGCGCTCAACGCCCGGCCGCCGCTGGTCACGCATCTGGCGGCCACGCCGGGCAATTTCCACCTGCTGGCGCACCGCCTCTATGGCGACTATACCCGCGCGGCCCAGCTTGCGCGCATCAACCCGCAGGTGCGCAACCCCAATTTCATCGCCCAGGGGCAGGAGTTGCTGGTCTATGCGCGATAATGACGCCATCTCGCTGACCATCGCCGGGCGCCTGCACCGCGACTGGACGCGCTGGAGCATCGATTCCGATCTGTTCACCCCCGCCGACGCCTGGCAGGTGGGCCTGGGCATCCCCGCGGCCAAACTCCCGGAGTGGCTGCGCCCCTGGGCGCCCGTGGAGGTCCGCATCGGCGACGCCCTGGCGCTCACGGGCCGCATCGACGCCATCCGCCGCACCATCCGCAAGGACGCGCTGGAACTGACCCTCTCCGGCCGCGACGGCGCCGCCGTGCTGCTGGACTGCTCCGCGCCCATAAAGACCCAGCGGGACGTGACCGTGGAGGAAGTCTGCGCCTCCATGGTGCGCCCCCTGGGCGTGGACAGGATAGACGTGCGGGCCGGGGGCGCGCCGCTCAAGAAGGTAAGCGTCGAGCCGGGCATGACCGCATGGGAGGCGTTGGAACGCGCCGCCGGGGCCAGCGGCCTCTGGCCGTGGTTCGCGCCTGACGGCACGCTCAGGGTGGCCGCGCCGGACTATTCGCGCCCGGCGGACGCGGAACTGGTGTGCGCGTTCGACGGCGCGCGCAACAACGTGCTCTCCGTGGAGTACGAGACCGACATCTCGCGCCGCTACAGCGAGGTCACGGTTCTGGGGCAGTCCGTGGGCACTGAGGACGACGAGGCGCACAACGCCATCAGCGCCCGCGCCTGGGATGCTCTGGCCTGGTTCTCGCGGCCGCTCGTCCGTGACGAAGGCCATGTGGACAGCATTGCCATGGCCAAGACCCGCGCCAAGAAAATCTTGAGCGACAGCGTATTCGAGTACCGCACCATCACGGTGGAGGTCCACGGCCACCGCACGGACAGCGGCGCCCTGTGGGAGCCGGGCATGCACGTCCGGCTGCGCGTGGAGGGGCTGTGCGAGACGGACAACCTGCTTGCGCGGCGCACGCTCAGGGCCGGTCGTGAGGGCCGCACCACCACGCTCACCCTCAAGCCGTGGGGGCTGTGGCTGCCCGACACGGCCAGGGCGCCCAAAAAGCGCAAAAAGCGGGGGTCTGACGATGATGACGAGTGGGGTCTCGACTGATGGATATTGCAGCCCTCATTGACGACCGCATCCGCCGCGCCCTGCGCGCCCTGCGCCTGCCGTTCCGCGCCCGGCTGACCCAGCTCAACGGCGCGCCGGGCTTGCAGCTTGCCCAGGGACAGGGCCTTGCGGGCGAGCAGGCCCAGGCCGTGGAGGTCCTGCAGCAGTTCGGCTTTTCCAGCGGCATCCCGGAGGGCAGCCAGCTCATTGTCCTGCCCCTGGCGGGCCGCAGTTCGGCCAACGTGGTCATCGCCACCGAGCACGGCGCCTACCGCCTCAAGGTGGGGCCGGGCGAGGCGCGCATGTACAGTCAGGAGGGCGCCTACATCCATCTCAGGCGGGGCCGCGTCATCAAGGCCGAGTGTGACGACTTCCGCCTGCGCGTCAAAAACGCCGCCGTCATCGAGGCGGGGCGGGGCATTGTCCTGGATACCCCGCAGACCACGGTGACGGGCAACCTCACCGCCACCGGCGAAAAGGGCGACACCGTGGAGATGACGGCCAACGTCGCCATCCGGGGCGACATCACGCAGGACGGCGGCATCGTTTCCAGCGGCGACCATGTGGCGGGCGGCATCAGCCAGACCGGCCATACGCACACGGGCGTCCGGCCCGGCGGCGGCGCTACCGGCCTGCCGCAATGACCTTCCCCGCGCTGTCCTCCGCCAGCCTTTCCTGAGGCGGCGCCCCCACTATGGTGGGGGTATGGACACGCAAATCGATCCCGCCACCGGCGACTACACGGGCGCCCGCATCGACCACCTTGGCAATGCGGTTTATCTGCGCCTGATGACGCCGCGCGGCTCCTGGTGGGCGGATACCACACTGGGCAGCCGTCTCCACGAGCTCGCGCGCGTCAAGGACAAGGCGCGCGTGAGCGTCCTTGCCCGGCAGTACGCCGAGCAGGCCCTCCAGCCCCTGCTGGATGACGGCCGGGCGCGCGCCATCGAGGTGACGGCGCGCCAGCCCCACAACGGCCGCTGCCTCCTGCATGTGGAAGTCACCGAGGCCGGGGGCGCCGCATACGGCTTTGACCATTTTGTCCGGGTGGGAGGCTAGCCATGCCGTACACCGTGCCCTCGTTCGCCGAGATCCGCGCCCGCCAGTTGCGCGACGCCCGCAATCTGGACGCCACGGCCCCCACGGATGCCGACAGCGACCTCTACATCCGCGCCAGTTGCACGGCTTCCGCCGTTGACGGCCTCTACGCCTACCAGCACTGGCAGACGCGCCAGATACTGCCCGACACCGCCGACCCCGAATATCTGGAGCAGCACTGCGCCCTGCGCGGCATCACGCGCAAGGCCCCGACCTGCTCGACGGGCGTCATGACCCTCTCCGGGCAGGCGGGCGCTCGTGTGCCCGTTGGCGCCGAGGGGCGCGATGCCGACGGCGAGCCGTACCTGACCACAGCCCCGGCAACTCTGGCGGGCGAGGGAGCCGCCGCCACGGCCGTCGTTCCGTGCCGCGCGGCGCGCGCCGGGGCCATGCCCGACAGGCGCGGCGCGCGCATCACGCTCGTCTCGGCGCCCTCCGGCGTGCAGGCGACGGGCCTGCTCGACCTTGACGGCGGCACGGACGCCGAGACGGACGCCGCCCTGCTGGATCGCCTGCTGGACTATATGCGCACCCCGCCCGCAGGCGGCACTGCGGCGGATTATCGCCGCTGGGCGCGCGAGGTGCCGGGCGTGGCCGACGCCCAGGTCTATCCCCTGCGCCAGGGGCCGGGTACCGTGGATGTGGTCATCACCGGCCAGGACGGCATCCCCGGCGCCGATGTGGTGGCCGCAGCCCAGGCGCATATCGACGCCGAGCGCCCGCTGGGCTGTCAGGCCACGGTCTATGCCCCCGTGCCCCTGCCGGTCCATATGTCGCTGGCCCTGCGCGTCAGTGGCGACGCCACCCTGCGCACCCTGCGCGGCCCGGTGCGGGCGGCGCTGGAGGCGCAGTTCGCGCTGCTGCGCCCGGGCGACGCGCTCGTGCTGGCGCGCTGCATTGCCGCCGTGGCCGGCCTTGAGGGCGTGGCGGATGTGGCCGTGCGCCGGCCCGCCGCCAATCCGGCGCCCACGGCCCTGCAATGGTGCCGCCTGGGCGAGCTTGCGCTGGAGGCCCTGTAGCCCATGCCCCACCGTGACCTGCTTGCCGCCCTGCTGCCGCCCGCAGCTTATGACGCGGCCGCCCCGGCCGTCGATCTTTCCCTCCGAATGGAGGGCCGCGAGCTGGACCGCGTCCAGGCCGACGGCGCGCGCGTGCTTGGCGCGTTGCGCCCGTTCGTCTGGCAGCAGTGGCTGGCGGACTGGGAGCGCGTCTATGGCCTTCCCGGCCCCTGCGCCAGAGGCGGCCGGCTCTTGCAGGAGCGCATGGCCCTGCTGGCCCTGGCCTTTCAGGAGCGCGGCGGCATCTCGCGCGCCTGGCTCACGCGCTATGCCGCGCTGGCGGGCTATGAGGTCGCCATTGACGATTTCCGCCCCTTCAGGGCCGGGCGCTCGCAGGCGGGGGACCCGCTGACCAATGACGCGTGGATATTCGCGTTCCAGGTCACGGCCACGGGCGAGATGGCCCGCGTGTTCAGGGCCGGGCAAAGCCCCGCCGGGGACGCCCTGCGCGTCTGGGGAGATCCCATCCTTGAGTGCGTCATCGCGTGGCGCAAGCCCGCCCACGCCGTGGCCCTCATTACCTACGCCACCACGGAGGCCGCAGCATGCACCGTATAGACTGCCCCACGGCAACGCCGGACAACAGGTTCACCGAGGGCGACCCCACCATTCCCGTGGCGGCCACCACGGTCACGGCGGACTGGCTCAACTCCGTGCAGGAGGAGCTTGTCGCCCCGATCCTGGCCGCCGACATGGAGCTGGACAAAACCAGGACCAGCCAGTTGCTTGAGGCCATCCTCGCCCTCGTCGCCAAACGCGCGCCGCTGGCCACCACGGCGCGCCCCGGCCTGGTCAGGCCTGACGGCACGACCCTTACAGTGGACGAAGAGGGCGTGCTGTCCGTCATTCAAAAGGCGGACGCCATGGTGGCGAGACTGGAGGAACTCCGCAAGCTCTCCATCGGTGCGCCCAGGTTCCACCGCTCCACGGCATTGCCGGCCAACCACGCCTGGCCGGACGGTTCGCTTGTGGGGTTCGAGGACTGGCCGGAGTTTGCGGAA
>NZ_JBNPLS010000050.1:0-8139 GCF_050313595.1 Desulfovibrio sp. SGI.169
TTTTCTGTTTGGGGTATTCAGGCATGAAAAATTGTCATGCCCTAACATGCGGGCGGAAGCGCAGGGAGATGCTGGTATGAAAGGCTTTATGTCTTTGGGATGTCTGGTGCTGTTTTTTCTCCTTATGGCGTCTCTTCCAGTCAGAGCGGAGATGACCGTAACTGTCGTCAATGGTTCGCCTCTGGAGATATACTATCTTTATCTGGATAGTGAGGAAGGCGGCATGGGCTCATCGATGAATCTTGTCCCCGGCAACAGGATCAACATGACTGCCGGCAATGCTTCCGCCCTGAAAGGGCTGAATGTATATGCCGGAACAAGGCGCTATGAGTTTGATTCATTGAATCTTTCCGGCCCGAAGCAGATTGTGCGTTTTGTCCTGCGCGATGGCGGCGCGCCGGCGCTTGTGCCTGAGGGAGGGGCTCAGTCGTCCGCCAAGGCGGAGAGCTTTGATGTGGAAGCCGGCCCCATCTGGGACAACGATCATGCCCGGAAACGCTGCCCCGAAGTGCTGGCTGAATGGATGAAAGCCAATCCCGGCAAGGAAGCCCAGTGGACAGGCAACTGGGCGACGACTGTTGAAGGGGAGATGAGCGTCTGCGGTCTTCGGCTCAAGAATGCTTCTTCCGGGGAATCGGCGCAATCTTCCGGGGAGATCGCCGGCAAAGCGGTCTCACTGATTCCTGAAGGAGCCGCGCCCGTCGACCTGGCGAAGGCGCTTGCCGCCCGCACGATGGCGGATCTGCGCCCGATGAACGTCGCGGAAGGCTCCTATCCATTCAACAATCAGTTCTTCATGCCCATAAGGTTTGCGGAGACAACCTGGCTGGCCAGAATTGTTCCTGCCGGTGAAGGAGTATTAGGCGGCAAAAACATTGACGATTGTCCCATTGAAAGAATCATCTTTCACGCGGCCATTGACGTGGAGGGGCTCGCGAAGGTCATTCAGGCCCTGTCTTCCACAGGATGCCGCCCCTGGTTCGCCTATGTGAAGGCGGGCGAGAAGGGTGGGAAGATGGACATCAAGGATGCGGTTCGGATCTGGGATAACGCGGATACGCCAGATCAGGCCAAGGCCGAGGCGATGATGGCCGAGACATGCGCCACTGTTTTCGACGAGACCGATCCCACTGTGCTGGAAGCTGTCTATATTCCCGCGAAAAACTGGGACGAGGCCGTTGCGGGGGAAAATCCGGCTATTCCCGTCATGCGCCTGCATGTAACATCGGGCAAGAACTGTTCTCTCGAATGGATGGCCGATGGCTCCGGGATTATCGAAGCAAGCCGTGAATAAACCAATTGGCCAAGGGTTATTGATTGCAGCTGGCCTGGCGGTCTGCGCCGCGCTGCTCTGGGTAGTGGGGGTTCTGCTGCTGACAAGACAGACCTGCCAGCTGCTGATTCTCATGTGCGGAGTGGGCGTCGCGTTTATCTGCATGGCTTTCCACGCCCGGAAAAGAGGCAGCCGAGTGCTTCTTGCCATTGCTCTTGCAGGTCTGGCGCTGGCTCTGGGGCTTGGTTTCATGGCTTTGGTGGACATCCTCGAACCGGAAGTCCAATCCTTTTGGATCATACCGGAAAGTTTGCCAAAAACTCTCACATGAACCCTATGGGTAAGGAAGGTTATGAAGCAGTATTTTTTCTTCTGGAATTTTTGCATATGCGCGCTTCTGCTCTGCTTGAGTCTGTCTTGCGGCGAGGTGTTTGCCGGGGATGATGCTCAGCCCGGCAAATGCGAGATTACATCCGGCGGGAAGATATACAAGCCTTCCGACTGCAT
This sequence comes from Desulfovibrio sp. SGI.169, assembly GCF_050313595.1. Taxonomy (NCBI): domain Bacteria; kingdom Pseudomonadati; phylum Thermodesulfobacteriota; class Desulfovibrionia; order Desulfovibrionales; family Desulfovibrionaceae; genus Desulfovibrio; species Desulfovibrio sp. SGI.169. Next base: position 1,781 of record NZ_JBNPLS010000050.1, read on the forward strand.
GATCCGGAAAGAAACGGATGATGGACTTCATTGGTATAACATCGAGAGAAAGAACGGCAAACCCCTGCTGGAGGAGATACTCTCCGTTTCCATAGTGGAAATGGACAAGGATACAGCCGAGGTAAGCGGAGTGACCCAGGACGGCATCAATTCCCGCTGGGGAAAGGCCAAACGCGACGGGACCTGCTGGTCTGGAGAGGACTTCCGCATCTGTATCGAATAGGCTGATCGGCTTCACGCGCAAGGCGGAGCAGGAAAAAACCGGGAGGGTGCATGAACAGCTGGCTTTTGGCGGCACTGGCAGCCGTGGGGGGAGCGGTTTTGTGGTACATCATGACCATGAATCGCTTCGCCAGACTTCTGGTGAAAATCAGGGAAGCCGATTCCGGTATTGAAGTGGCCCTGACCAGGCGTTTCGATACCCTGACCAAGATGCTGGATGTGACAAAGGCCTATGCCAAACATGAGGCGGACACGTTGGGGAATGTGGTACAAATGCGCCAGGGGATGAGCATGGCGCAGCGGTCTGATGCCAATAGTCAGATGGATGCCCTGCGCGGACAAATCAATGTGCTGGCCGAAGCCTACCCGGAACTGCGTTCCAGCGAGAATTTTCGCGTATTGCAAAGCTCCATTGCGGAGGTTGAAGAAGACCTGCAGGCCGTACGCCGTATTTACAACATGAACGTGTCGCAATTCAACCAGATGCTGGTAACCTGGCCGGACAGCATTGTGGGGCGCCTGCATGGACATAAAAAGGAGGAGTTCTTTAAGGCTGAGGAAGAGAAAAAACAGGATGTGGCGATGCGGTTTTCCCTGTAACCTGCAAACAGATTTTTTAATGAGGAAATCATGAAGTCTATATTGAAAAAAACAGCTCAGTGTTTTTTGGTTGCCCTGTTCGTTTTGGCTGCCGCCAATATGGCCATGGCTGATAGCCCCTTGAGTATTAAAGTAACAAAAGTCGAACTCGCACAGGCCAGCGGCGGCAAACAGCGCATAACTTTTTGGTACACGGTCAAAAACATCACTTCACATGAGTATATCAGCAGGCTCAATAACGTCACGGTGAAAATAACAGGCAACTATGGGAATGACGATGAAACCTACCAGAGAAAAGTGGATACCAACTATACCTTTAGCCCGGCTCTGGGGCCCGGCAAAAGCAAACAACTCAAGACTACCTTCACACGCAAAGTCAACTCCAGCAAGGGCTGGTATCCCTACAGGAGTGCGAAGATTCGCGTTTTGAAATATAATTTCAAAAGAACCAGCTGACCAGCAGACGCACGCCCTGAGTCCGGCCCGCCCGCGCTCAGGGCATTTAAATCTTACAAGCTGCCAGCTGCCCCAATTGGAACAGTCAGATCCAACGCCCCAAGGTTAAAGTATATCCCAAGCTCGCTCCTGGAAGAAGGCTGCACACGCAATGTCTGACGCCATTTTTATTGTCATTGCCCTTCTTTTCGAGTTTGTCGGCCCTGTTCTGCTTGCGGGGCTGGCGGTCTGGAGAATCTGGAAATTCGTCCGGATGCGCCGGCTCCGCGCAAGTCTTAGGGCCGCGAAGGGCGATGCCGCAGCCCTGCGAATGGAACATGCCCGTATCGGCGCCGGCGCGCTTTCCTTTCTTGGCTGGGCGTCCTTTCCCGTAGCCTTTGTGGCGGCCCTGGGCCTGGGCATGGAATGGGAATACGCGCTGTTTTGCGCGGGTCTTTGCGGCGGCGCGATCCTCTATGGCGCGCAACGTCTGAAAAGCCGCTACAACCAGGATTTCAAGGAAAAAGTTGTCCGGGCCGAACTGGAAAAGGTCTTTGAGAATCTTTATTTTCAGCCTGATGGTGGCCTGAATGAGGATGTTTTGCGTTCTTCCGGTCTGCTGCCCCCAGGCGACATATCCTGCAACGATCTGATAACCGCCCGGTATCACGGCCTTGACTTTGCGCAGTGTGATATCCGCATTCAGGACAGCGCCGAGGTTGCGGCCGCCGCTGAGGATGATGGGGAAGCGCGGCGTGAGGTTCTGACAGACGTGTTTCAGGGCAGAGTCATGCGCTTTGCCATGGCCTCGCGAGCCGGCGGCCCTGTGCGGGTGCTGCGGCGCGACTTCGGCGCGGCCCGCGCTCTCGCGGATTCGGGTGACTGGCAACGTGTGGAAACGGAGCTTGCGACTTTTGGGGAGCGTTTTGAAGTTTTCGCGCGCGACCCGCTGGACGCCATGCGCGTCATGACGCCGCTGATGATCGAGGGCATATATTATCTTGATGGAAAGCTCGATGTCCCCCTGGCGTTCCATTTTGAAAACGGGGAGATGCTGGTCTTCATGGCCCTGACCCGCGACGCATTTGATGTCTCCGGTAAAAAAACGCTTCTGGAAGAACGAAAACTGCTGGAAGAAGATATCAGCCTGATCACGGGTTTTCTGGACACCATGTACTTCAAGAGGGGCGAGAAATCCACAGCGGCTGAAGAAAAAAGGGAGAATACGGGGGAAGCCGTGGCATTGGCAGCGGCGGCCGGCGTCGCCGGGTTTTCCCTGGCCGCCAGACTTTCCCGCCTGGGAATGGGGCTGCATGGGCCAATGCGTCTGGCCTGCAAGCTCGTTTTCTGGCTTCCCGCCGCCATTTGGGGAATTTCTGTTGTCGTGGCGTTCCTGAACCTGCCGGACGGCGTCGCTCTTTCTTTCAGCATTACGGACGGGGCAACAGAGTTGTCGGATCCCTGCAATACCCTGGCGTTTATTGCGGTGGGAGCTATTTTTGTATTGCCTTCGGCTTTGCTCGTGGGCAATATTCTTGGCAAAACCCTTAACGTGTTCTTCCTGGGCGCGGGGCAAGGCGTAAGCTATGGCGGCCGTATTCTCCAGTTGTTCAAGTCTTTTGTAGCGGCATTGTTCGCCGGTATTCCCTTGTGGCTGCATCTTTTATTTATCAGCATTAATCTTGACGCGCTCCAGGCGATTTAGCCATGCGAGCTTTCAGGGAGTATGTTATGCATGCGCTTTACTTGAGAAATTTTCTCTGCCTGATCAGTTTACTGCTGCTGACGGCATCGGCGGCACTCGCCGTACCCGCAAACCATGACGCTCTCATGGCTGACGGCGAGTACAGGAAAGCTTTCGAGGCCTATTCCGCAACAGAGCGGGAAGCCAAAAAGCGGCTTGACGCTCAGGATTTTGCCGCCGTCCAGAAGGCCGTGCGGGCGGAAGCGGCAAAATCGGCCAAATCAGGCATATCCGAAGGCTCACCGGCAAGCGAGGCGTGGATTCTTGCCTATGAGCAGGGGCGCGACAGCCTGAACCTTGAAATGGCATGGGACTGGCTGCGCCGTCACCCGGAAGGCGTTCAGGGTTTCTACAAGATGCAAAGCAAGGCGTTTGAGGGCTGGATGACTGTGCGGAAGGAAAAAGAAGCGGATCTTTACGCGGTGCATATCGTTGCCAGCCAGAAAAGCGCCCCCTTCAACAGCGGCGAGCTGGATGGCGTGGGCAGACTCAAGGACAACAGCATGCGGGTTGCGGATCAGTCCGATGAAAAGAACCCTGTCCAGATTGCCTTTCATGGCGAGACGGCAACCGTCACCGAACCGGAGGCTTTCAAACAAAGCGGACTCTTGGGCGCGGGCGTCAGCTTTGACGGTGATTTCCTGCGTGAAAGGAAATCCGGGGGAAAAACTTTTTCTGCGGCAGAAATGAAGCGTATGAGCGTGTTCCTGTCCAATTTCACCGAACTCGGCATGCTTGATTTCACGGCTGAAGATGTGCTCAATACAGAGAAGCCCTATGATATGATTCGCTTCGGCATCTGGCATAATTTCATAAACAACCCCAAGCGCATCAAACCTTGCGCCACGCCTGAATGTCAGTGGGGGACTCAAACCATGGAGTGTTCTTACGTCAAAGACAGCCTTCAGCGTTATTTTGGCTATAACCTCAGGCAATGTCTTTCCGCGGCGCATCCGAATTCGGGCTCTCCCTCTGACAAGTATCACTTCGACGGCGCGCGGTATCATTTTGAAGGGGCTGCCGGTGAGGCCGTCTACCATGCGCGGGTCGATGAAGCCAGACAAGGAGCGGACGGCGTGATTGAGATGAAAGGCATAATCTACAACGCGGACGACAAGGAGGACATCCTGGGCAACTTTATCGCGCAGGCCAAGCCCCATACCTGGAAAGGAAAGGACACTTTGGCAATTGTGAGCCTGAAAACACGGTTCAAGGAATAGCTTGCCCGTTTCGAGACGAGACCAATCTGCATGATCTGCTAAAGGAGTCAGCAATGCCTAAAGCCATACCGTCTCTCTTTCTTGTCCTCTCGACTCTTTGTCTATGCCCCTTCGCATTCGCTCTGCCGGCGCAGCATGAGGCGTGGCATCAAGAAAATGATGCCTACCGCACGATGTATGACCGCTACGATATCGAACTCCAGAGACTCAATGACGCGTTTGATGAAGGAGAATACGATAAAGTGGATAAGGAAAACAATACGGTCATTGAAAAAAGTGTGAAGGATGCCGAAGCCGCTGGTAAAAACGCAGCCCTTGCCTGCGCTCAGGCTTATGCGGAACGCATCCTGGTTATGGAGCAATTGGTGAGTTGCAGGAACCTGGAAATAGTTGCGGGCGAGACCAATCCTCTTGAGGGATTCTACCGCCTGAGCGGGCGTCCCGGGCATGATGGCTATCTGACCATCAGCCGAACCGGAAACGGCGGCTACTGGCTGGAAATCGCCGTATGGGAGACAGACAAGCCGCAAAGTTTCGGGTGGAGTCAGTTTCAGGCGGCTAAAATAGGCGACAATTTCAGCACCACGGCGGTGTTTCAGCCGCAAACCGCCGAAGAAAGCGGCGCCAGGGACATCCAGCCGCATCTCGCCATCAAAGACGGCGTAGCTGAAGTGACAACCCCAGAGGCATTCAAAAAAGGAGGGTATGTCTATTTTGACCGCGGAGAAAAATCCCTTTTAAAAAATATTCGCCTGGACGGAAACTATCGGTATGTGCCCTGCGGCAAAGCTGGCAGATAACAATGGATGCGAAAAACACCCTCAAAATGGCCGCCTGGAAAATCTTTGCCCCTGTTTTTGACGTAGTGCCGCAAAAATTTGTGGGTCAGAGCGTGGTTCCGTTCGGGCATCGGGAATAATTTGTGTGATTCATGGACATCGTTTCAATTTCTCGGTACTTTTCCCCAATGAAAAGGAAGTTCGACAGCGTCTTCGATGACTAAGGCTTTAAGGCGTCGTCATGGGATCGTAAAAGGTGCCCCATGCCGCAAGCGCAGGGCGTCCGCCAAGCGCCCTGCCAGCGTGTCCGCTTGGTTTCCATTCGCCTGCGGGAAAGATGAGCCCGCCTGGGGCATGCTCTTCAGACCGAAAACACGAAAAACTTTACAGCGGCAGGCGGGCCAGAAGGCATAATACGCCTCATATGTGGATGCGCGGTTCATGGTCAGCCGCATCCGTTTGTCACGCCGGACAAGATGTACTCTGACGACTGAATATGGAGAATTGCGATGTTAAATGCTCATGGTACGGAAATCGATTTCAATGTGGCAAAGACGCTCATGGACGAGAAATTGCGTGACGAAATCCAATGCCGCCTGGGGCCTTGCAGCGATGAAGAATTTTTCTTTACTTATGCGGCTGCCCATTATGAAACATTTGGCGAGGTTTTCGAGTTTGCCAAAAAATTTCCTGTAATGCCAAAAAACTGATGTCTCGACGCATGAGCACCGAGGACTTTAGGCTCAAACCCCATTGAAAAATACGTTATGGGTTTTGCTTGTCGGTAAAAGGGAGATTTTCCTCTCGCCGCCCGAAGCGGAGCGAAGGGCGGCGGAACACAGCCAACACATCCCTGACCAACAGCGCATAAATGAGGCTGACTCTACATAATGCCGTCAAATTATCGCGGCCCATAACGATATGCGTCTGGTTTGGACGGCGGCAAGAAAAGACGCGCTTCTTTGAGAGTTTTCACTTAAAGATAGATATGGCCTGAGCTTGATACTTTCCAAAAAAGAGCTCCATCCGCTACACGATGCCATAGCCTTGGCGTCAAATCTGCCATGCTCTTTTTCTTAGAAACAACTTTTGTCCTACGCGTAAATCCACCACAATGACGCCTTGTACTGCCGTTATTTCGTTCAATTCGCAGATGGTTCCCCGTTTTCCTTGAATGAGGTTGTCCCCGGCTATTTCCATGAATATACTTTCCAGTTATCGGTACAGAAGAACCAGACAGACCAACGGCGAAGCCTTGCCATCAATCTTGCGGGAGTGGTTTGGTCACGATTGTCGCACTCCCGGTCAATGAGTTGACCGGTATCGCGACAATAAGCTTTCCAGACCCATAATTTGTCT
>NZ_JBNPLS010000051.1:0-8037 GCF_050313595.1 Desulfovibrio sp. SGI.169
TTCTCTGTTTTCGTAGGTATATTCATCCCGATCTTCCTCATCCCCTTCACCGGCAGCGAGAAGCTCCTGATATTTTGCCTCAAAGCTGTCGGATATGTACTTGAGAAAAATAAGCCCAAGCACAACGGACTTGTATTCAGAGGCATCCATATTGCCGCGCAACACGCAGGCGGCATCCCATATCTGTTTTTCAAAACCAATATTGCTTGTACTCTGCTTCCCCATTTTCTTCTCCGAGACAGGTTTCTGGAAGATAAAGTTAGCAGGCAACTTTTTGCACGGCAAGCGGTTTGCCAGCCCCTTGTGCCCTTGGGATTCCATGCAACCCGCATTCAGTGGGTCATGGCACTTGGATTCATCTCCCCGTCCTTTCTGTCTGATACTGACCAAAAACAGCTTTTTCCATCCAGTGTTTTGCAGGGTAAATTTCAGGGTGTCAAAAATATTTTAAAAAATTTTATCATATTATTTCAATTAAATACATCATAAAACAGGAGTAAATTATAAGTTAAAAAGCCGCTTTGCCAAGTTTCAGAACGTGCCTGAGCTGCTCTCCATGTACCGAACCTTTGCCGATGTCGTGACAAAAAACGATTTGGACGAACAGGCGAAACAGGCAGGAGAACGGCCCCTGACGCCTCCGATTGAGGGTGGCAAACCGTTCAATGACGTGGTGGAACGCTCCCCGGCTCAGGCTGCCTATATGGACAAGATCATCCAGCGAATGGAAAATCTGCCCAAAGACCCGCGCATCGACAATCCTCTCAAAGTCACCAATGACGCCCGCAAGGCCGGGCTGGATTTCCGGCTTATAGCGCCGACCGCCGATGATTTTGAAGGGTCCAAGCTCAATGCGGCTGTCGCGCGGATATACGACATCTGGCGCGATACAACCAATGACAAGGGAACGCAGCTTGTTTTCTGTGATTTGTCCACACCCAAGGGAGGGAAGGCTCCGGCATCCGCTCAGAGCGAACGGCAGGATTTGGAATCCGGAGCGCTTATCGACGTGGACGGCACGCTTGTCCGCGAAACGCCGGAACAGGAAGACATGACCGAAGATGACGGAGACGACGCTCTTGCCGGTGTCGTCAATATGGATGAGGTCATCGCCATGTCGTCCGGCAAGTTCTCCGTGTATGACGACATGAAGCAAAAACTCATGGCAACGGGGATTCCCGCCGAGGAAATTGCCTTCATCCATGACGCCAACACGGATATACGGAAAGCAAAGCTGTTCAGCGATATGAACACAGGTCGTGTTCGTGTTCTTCTTGGCTCAACCGCAAAGATGGGCGCTGGCATGAATGTGCAGAAAAGGCTTGTGGCCGCGCATCATCTTGATGCTCCCTGGAGGCCGAGTGACCTTGAGCAACGAAATGGAAGAATTATACGTCAGGGGAATATGTTTTATGAACGCAATCCTGACACTTTTACAGTGAAGATATTCAATTATGCAACAAAGATGACTTACGACTCGCGGATGTGGCAATGCATAGAGTACAAGTCAGCCGCTATTGAACAGTTTCGCAAGGGCGATCTGCTTCAGCGCGTCATTGATGATGTGGCCTCGGAAGCCGCCAATGCCGCCGAAATGAAAGCCGCAGCATCCGGTAATCCGCTTATCCTCATGCAGGTACAGCTTGCCGCCGACTTGCGCAAGCTCGAAGCTCTGTATTCGCAGCATCAGCGCAGCCAGCACCGGATGCGCGACCGCCTCAAGTATCTTGCTTCCACGGAAACACGGCTTGCCAAAGAGGAAACTCTGTATGCGGAAAACATACGCCGCAGGGATTCCCATACCCGCACGGTCATGGAAAAGGGGAAAGAAAAAATCCTGGTGGAGCTGACGGCTGACGGCAAGACATTGACAGCAAAGGACAGCGAAAAGATAAAAGACCGTTTGCTTGAAGGCGTGAAGGAAGTCAGCCGCGATTCCAGCGCAAAGTTTCCGTTCGGCTCCTATCGCGGTTTTGAGGTCTCTGTCGAGCGCGCGGCAACACGCATGAGCGGCAAGGACGGTTTTCAGCTTTCGCTTCGGGGGGCGGGCGAACGGGAGTTCCGGCCGGGGAATCTGTTCTACGATTTTGAGGAAAAGTTCAGTCTGGCCGGTCTGTTTCAGCGCATGGACAATTTTCTGGCCAGGGGGCTGGATGAGGCTGTGGAAACGCAGCGGGAGAACGCCCGGCAGGAAAAGGCCGAACTGGAAACGGTCAAGGCCGCTCTGGGCAAGGAGTTTCCGCAGCAGGAAGAGCTGGCTCTGGCACGGGAAAACCACAGCGCGGTCATCCGGGAATTGCAGCGGATGCAGGATGATTCGAGCTACGTCTCCACCTGGACGCCGAAAACCTCTCTGACCGATGAACAGCCGACAACAGCGGAAGCGCCCCATCCGAAGGAAGACAGCGCTGCCGCCGCAGTTCCCGCCGCGCCGCCGGAAAAACAGGCTCACACGCTCAAATACGGCGAAGGTGAAGGGAGAACGGAGTACACCATCTCCAATCAGCACAACGGCTATACACTGCAAAACGGGTATGTCCTGCGCCGTACCTATTTCAACAGCAGCATCGGTTCCCTGGGGCAAAGTCTGTACGAGGACGATCAGTGGCACAGCACGGCGACCGCGCCGAGCGGTATGAAACTCAAGCAGTTCGAGACGCGGGAAGCGGCCATACAGGTTGCCCGCAATGACGCCGCACAACGCGGGCTTGAAGAAACGCCGCCCGCTGAGAAGATTCCCTCAAGCCCCGACGCCTCCCAATCATACCATGACCGGCTTGTGGGAGCGGGCTTCTCTCCCAGCAGTTTGGATTTCTATGGCAAACACGAACATATATTGAAGCTGGATGCTGAAGACGACGAAATGTATGAACTGCGCGTCTTCCAGGCAGGAAACGGCAAAATCGGCCTTCGTGTCCAGTACGAGAAAAACCATATCATCAACGGGGCGCGCACCGTTAACGCCACCTTTGACAGCCTTGCGGAATCCCTGGAGCATGTGGAGGCATACAGACAGCTCACGGCTCCGCAGGCCAAAGCCGCCGTTCAGACAGCTTCATCCTCCGGCGGCGTACATGGATTTGTGATTTCACGTCCGCGCATGAGGTAAGCGGCATGAATCATTTTTCTCTCTAACATCACAACAAAGACAAGGAGTTACTCATGTCAGGTTTCATGTCTTCAAATACAGCCTTGACCATCTGCAAGGCCGATTCCGCAGCCGGGCTTGCACTGGATGCCCTGCGGCAACACGCCTTTACGCCTGATATTGATGCTGACGGCAGACGCCTCGGCTGGGTGGCGCTTGGCGATCCACTGGATACGGACGGTTTTGAACTGGCCGCCGTGGATGGTCGCTATTCCGGCTTTTCCTTTCGTCTGGATACCCGCAAGGCTTCCGGGGCCGTTATCCGGCTCCAGCTTGCCGAAGCCGTGCGGGAAGAACGGGCTTCCGGCAAAAAGGTCGGAAGCCAGCGCAAAAAGGAGCTGAAGGAGGCCATCACCGCCAAACTGACCGCCAGGGCGGAATTTGTGCCGTCCGTGATCGACTGCCTGTGGGATGCGGAAAAGGGACGCCTGCTTGTGGGATCGGCTTCCGCCAAGGCGGTACAGCCGGTGCTTGACCTGTTCAAGACCACGTTCGGCATTGATGCCGCGCCCATCACGCCTGCGGGCGACATGCCGAGACTCTTTGCCGCTATCCTGCGCGGGGAAGGCTACCCGTGCGGAGGCTACACCCTGCATCCGATGGGTTCCGCCAGTCTGGCCGCTTCCGAACAGGCCGAGGAAAAGGCCGCCGTGGCTGTGCAGAACAGCCTGAACGCCGTAGCGCAGGCGCTTGAGGAAGGTATGGCCATTCAGAAACTGCATCTGGTAGCTACTTCCGATGCTGATCCCGACCGGCAACTGGAGTTCACGCTGGATGCCGGGCTGGCTGTGTCTGGCCTGAAACTTCCCAAGGCGGAAAAAGGCGCGGAAGAGGATGCCATATTCCTCCTGAATGCCGATGCCTGCACTGCTGTGGCGGATATGGTGGAAACGCTGGCCTCGGCGTAGCACACAGCGTTGTGTGAGCTTATGGAGTGGCAGGCCGGAGCTGTGTCTCTGTCTGTCGCTCTTTTCGATTACCCCCAAAAAAATGCCGCTTGCCTCATAAAGAAACAAGCGGCAGCATATTTTACTGAATATGCAATTACAAATTACATCAAGTTGTCGTCATCTTTTTTGATCTGGTCAATAAACGCCTGCAACGACTCCGCATGGTATGCGGAAAGTGTCAGTTTCCGCAGGGCGTTTGAGTCAGATGAACTCGCAATATAGGAAGTCACGGATTGGGGGAGCGTTCCAAAACGGGCCTCCAGCAAGTCCCGCAAGGCCAAACCTATACCTTCAGCCTTTCCTTCAGCCTTCCCAATTATTACCCCTTGCCGAATGTATTCGTCTTTCCACTGAGCGGCACGTTCTTCCAACATGGCGTCAACCTCCCGCAAGTCTTGAAATTCGGGAATTTCTTCTGTTATTCCAGAGCGTTTAAGGACAACACGAGCCAACCATATTGTAAACGCCCGACGCAAAACCAAGTATTCAGGCCCATGAAGTCGGCTTATCAACTCCTTGACTATCTGCCGAACCTGTTCCGGTTCCTGCGCTCGTTCCAGTCTCAGGAGCTGCGCGACCAGGCCCTTGCTTTTGTCCAGTTCATCTCCTGACACTCGACTTTCGTCCAACAAAAAATGCCGGTGCTGGGGACGATAAAATTTCAGGCTCTCCGGCATGGGAGCGAACAATGCCGCCACCTCCTGCGGAGCTTTCCATGCCTTGCCTCCATTGTATATAACAATGGGAAACACCGGCGGCAAGCCCTCATTTTCGCGGATATTTCCAGTTTTGACGAGATCGAGCAACAACAGTGCCGTGTAGGACAGCATTCTCAACGCCATCCAGTGGTCGGGCGTGCTCTGGAACTCCAGGAGCAACGCCACATAACACCAAGAACCCTTTTTCCAGCCGACTCGCCAGACAATATCGTCATGGCGTTCCCGCAGGTCGTCCGTCACATAACTGCCCGGACAGCGTTCAAGAGTAGAAAAATCAAGGTCCGCAATGAAATCAGCGGGAACAAAATCCCGTAACAGCGATTCCACCATTTCAGGATTGCTGAAAAACTGCTTGTACGCAGAATCATGTGGTATTCGTTCTTTTCCCATATGAATATCCTATCTGAGTAATGCCCGATGGGCAAGATGCTGAACATACTTTTTCCCTGTTATTTCTTCATACTATGTTTCATCCTATTTCATCCGTATACGCTGCTCCTTTTCTTCTGTGCGTTCAATCTTCCTCCACAGTTCCCGATACCGCTCATTTCGCTCCAGGTCCCTGTCTCCGGCGGGGCCGAAAGCGTAATCCGCCGTGCGTTCGGCGTACCGCTGCCAGTTGCGCCCGGTCTGCGTTTCCCGGATGGTCGGGGCACAGGTGCGGATGGTTTCTTCCACGCTTTCCCGACTGTGGCCGTTGGAGCGCAGCCGCAGGGCGATCATCGCGTCCACGCGGGAGTAATCTTCAATGGTCAGATGCCTGCGAATATTCTCCAGATGGACATAATAGGCCGAGGCCGGGTCGCCGGGCCGAAAGTCCGGCATCGGGAACGTCCGGCGCTCGGACTTTCGTTTCTCGGCTTCCTCCGCGTACTCATGGTCAATCCTTCTGGCCAGAGCCAGCGCCTTGCCGCACTCCCGGCACTCTGCAAACAGGAGCTTCACTTGCGGGAATGAACCGTCTTCACGCCGATGCTTCGGCTTGCGGTTTTCAAAACCCGGCGCACGGTGGGGATGGATGCAGCCGCACAGCTTTTTGTCGCCGTACTCCCGGTTCAGGCGCTCCGTGATGCGGTTGCCCACGTCCCGGTCAAATTCCGTGCCCAGCCGGGGGATGGTCAGCAGGCATTGGTAATTGCCCGGCGAACTTTCCAGCACCACGGCGGGGCGAAAGCCGTCCTCCTGTAACCTCTTCAAACTCTCGCGGGTCATGTCGTCGATAAGGATGTGATGCCGATTATCCGATAGCGGCGTGTAGTAGATATTTTCACCCCGCTTCTGGAAGCGCAGCATCTCCGGTATGTGAGCCTCCAGCTCGTCCGGGGAAAAACCTCTGGTCATGCCACCTTTTTTGTCCAGGATGAAGGTCTTTTTGCCGCCGTCCTCTTCCATCTTTATGCAGGTCACACGGTAGCGTTCCGCATTCACAGCATCCGCATACTTTCTGAAATTCGCAAGTTCCCGCATGGTTTCCGCTCCCTTTTCCCGTCTTTCGGCAGGCGGCGGGGCGTGTCTTTTTTCCTCCCGTGCCGCCCGATACCGCCAGCGATTTGCCTCCTTTTCCATGCCTCGTGACCGCAGCCAGTTCTCAAAACGCGGCTTGCCTCCTCGCACTTTTTTCCGACCTGAATGAAAGGAAAGCCGTTCCGCTCTCTGCTGCGCCATCAGGCAATGCCGGGCGATATTCAGAACCGGCAAACCATATTTCGCCAGGTGGGAAAGCGCCTTTTTCCTCTCAAACCTGTGCCGTTCCTTCATCCGGGCAAGCTCGGCATTACCTGCTGTTCCTGCCATTTTCTGGCCTCCGGCGAACTCTTCCTGATACATTTTCCATGCTTCCAGATTGACGGAGCTTACCGGCTCCGGGGCAATCTTTCCCAAGGCATCCGGGTACGTTCCTTCCTCAAACTCCCCCAGCCTTTTGCACAACTTTCCCATGCTGAACGCACGGTCTACGGAGGATGCCTTCACGGCCTTTTCCCCCACAAAAATGATGGCCCCGGAACCTTTCTTCTCAAAACGCAAACCGACTTCCGCAAGTTTTTCGTGTAGGTCAGTCCACGATTGCGCGTCTTTTATGATGGAATGCCCGCGCTCCTGCGCGATGCGCTGGGCGGATTTTTCGCCGGTGGCATGTTCAAAATCCAGTGCGGCCTGCTTTGGTTTTATTTCGCGGGCCGTCCTCCTTCGCGCCAGCTCGCCATTTTCCAGTACCGCATACATGGGGTTTTCTTCGCTGGCCCATCCCTGCCTGCCTTCAATATGGGCCACGAGCTTATGCGCCTCCTGAATGTCCAGTCCGTTGAAAGGAAGCACGACTTTTCCCGTTTCCGGGTGCGTCCTGTTGACCGCGACATGCAGGTGATAATTGTCCGTGTCATAATGCACCCCATACACGGTCTGATGTCCGGTCAGCCCCATTTTTTCCAGAAACATGTCCACCACTTCCTCCACCTGTTCCCTGGTGGGCTGTTCCCCTTCCTGCCAGGAAAACATCCAGTGCTGCACCGGCATGTCGCTGTGAACCGACTCCCTTGCCAGAGCAATCATTTCCACCTTTTGACCGGTATGTGTTGCTGAAAGAAAACCTCTTCCGTCCGCGTATTCGATTTTCTCACGCGGATTTCTGTTATGGGGGAACCGGATGTAATCCACGAGGTCGCCTATCTGCCACGCCTTGGGCTTTTCAGCCTTCGTATTCCTGATTTTCTTGACAATCATGATGACACCGCAGCGAGATTTTCTGGATGGCCCAGACCAGATTCCGCAGGGCGTCCTCCTGCCGTTCCAGAATATCCGGGGGAGCTTTCGCCTGCCGAAGCGTCTCGAAATTGTGCTTGAGCAGGCCGCCTATCCGCCTCAGTTCCGCAACGGTACTCAGGTCTGCATGAGCCACCAGCGGCCTGCCTCCGAAAAAACGTCGCCGCATGTATTCCGACAGGGACAGTCCGGCGATTTCCGCCTGCTCCATGAGGCGAGTTTTTTCTCTTTCGGTGACGCGGATCGTCACCCATTTCCGGGCGGCGCTCCGGCCGCCGTCTCCGGTCTTTCCGTCTTTCATGTCTTTTGCCTTTGGACTGCGAGAAGCGAAGCGCCGAGCGGTCCGGGAGTCCAGAGGGCGTCAGCCTTCTGGCAGGATGGGGTTGTGGCGTAGCACAACCCCCATCCTGCCACGAAGAACCCGCCTCGTGCAGTGGCCGAATTGTATATATAGAAAAAT
>NZ_JBNPLS010000052.1:0-7786 GCF_050313595.1 Desulfovibrio sp. SGI.169
TGACGTTTACGCGCATACGGCGCCTCTGGCGCGCAAACGCAACGAGTTTTTCATGGCAGTAGGATCGGCAAACAATGCGGCGGGTCAGCCCGCCTTGGCCAAACGCCTGGGCTGGACCTTCCTGATTTTGTGCTGCTACCGGATCGGCGTGCATGTTCCCGTGCCCGGCGTGGATGCCGCGGCCCTGGCGTCTTTTTTTGAAAGCATGTCCGGCACGCTGTTCAGTCTTTTTGACATGTTCTCGGGCGGCGGTCTGAGCAATGTCTCCGTCTTCGCGCTGGGCGTCATGCCGTATATTTCGGCCTCCATCATCATGCAGCTTTTGCAGGTGGTCAGCCCTGACATCAAGCGCATGGCCAAAGAGGAAGGGCAGGCGGGCCGCCGCAAGATTACCCAGTACACGCGCTACCTCACCGTGCTGATTACACTGGTGCAGGGTCTGGGCATCGCCGTGGGCCTTGAAAATATGACCAGCCCGGCGGGCACGCCCGTTGTGCTCAGCCCCGGCTGGCACTTCCGCCTGGTGACAATGGCGACCTTTACCGCCGGTTCCGTGCTGGTCATGTGGCTTGGCGAGCAGATCACCGAGCGCGGCATCGGCAACGGCATTTCGCTGATCATCTTCTGCGGCATTGTGGTGGGCATTCCGCGCGGCATCATTCAGTCCGTGGCTCTGATTGAAGCCGGCGACATGAGCATTTTCATGGCTGTCGTCATTCTGGCGTTCATGGCCGCGGTGACGGTCTGCATTGTTTTTGTGGAGCGCGCGCAACGGCGCATTCCCATCAGTTACGCCAAGCGCCAGGTGGGCCGGAAGATGTTTGGCGGGCAAAATTCGCATCTGCCCCTGCGCCTGAACACGGCTGGCGTCATACCGCCCATTTTCGCGTCTTCGCTGCTGCTTTTTCCGGCGACCATCGGTCAGTTTTCGACCAATGAATATGTGAAGCAGGCGGCGGATCTTTTTTCGCCTCACGGCCTTTTGTACAATGTCATCTATGTGGCCCTGATGTTCTTCTTCTGTTATTTTTACACGGCAATCATCTTTGACCCCAAAGACATGTCCGAAAATCTGAAGAAGGCGGGGGGCTTCATCCCCGGCATTCGCCCCGGCGAGAAGACTCAGGAATATATTGACACGGTGCTCTCGCGGCTGACCCTTTCGGGCGCGGTGTACATCTCCATCGTCTGCCTGCTGCCGATGCTGCTGATCAGCAACTTCAACGTGCCGTTTTACTTTGGCGGCACAAGTCTGCTGATTCTTGTGGGCGTGGCCATGGACTTCATGAATCAGGTGGAGTCGCACATGATATCAAGCCAGTACCAGGGGCTGATGCAAAAGGCGCGCAAGGGCGGCAAGGCGTAGCGCGGGACGGTGTCATGAAGAAATATCACGGCGCGTTCATAAAAAATGAGCGGGAGGTGGGCCGCCTGCGGGAAGCCAACCGCATGGTCGCCAACATTCTGGATGCCGTGGGCGATATGGTGGCCCCCGGTCTGCCCACCATGCGCCTGGAGGAACTGGCGCGCGACATGTGCGCTGATTACAAGGTAAAACCGGCTTTTCTCGGTTACTGCGGCTACCCCTTTGCCATCTGCTGCTCGGTCAACGAGCAGGTGGTGCACGGTTTTCCCTCCGCGCGGCTGCTTCAGGAGGGGGATATCGTCAGCGTTGACATGGGGGTGGTGTACGAAGGCTTTGTGGGCGACGCCGCCCGCACATACCCTGTGGGGCGGGTGAGCGACGAGGCCCGTCGCCTGATGCGGGTGACCGAGGAAAGTCTTTATGCGGGCATTGAGCAGGCGAGGGCCGGCAATGATGTCTACGCCATTGGCGGCGCTGTGCAGGATTATGTGGAGGCCGCCGGTTTCAATGTGGTGCGTCGCTTCGTGGGCCACGGCGTGGGCGCGAAGATGCACGAAAAGCCGGAAGTGCCCAACTTCAGACCCGGCATGCACGGGCTGACCCTGCAAAACGGGATGGTCATCGCCATTGAACCCATGGTGACGGTCGGAACCCACGAAGTGGACATTCTGGATGACAAGTGGACCGCTGTGACCCGTGACGGCCAGTGGGCCGCGCACTTTGAACACAGTGTGGCAATCACCCCGGAAGGGCCGAGAATCCTGAGCGTTTCGGATCGAGGCCTGAACCGGCACACAATTGATGGTTGACAGAACGGGCAAAGACAGATAAAGATGTCTGTTCCCGCCCCGAAATAGCCGGGGCCGTAGAGGACGGGCCGTCATAACGGCCAAACGGCTATCAGTGGAGATATGCGATGAAAGTCAGGCCTTCCGTCAAGAAAATATGCCCCAAGTGCAAGGTGATCCGGCGCAAGGGAGTGCTTCGAGTTATCTGCGAAAACCCCCGGCACAAGCAGCGCCAGGGCTAGGGCAGGAGATATATTGTGGCGAGAATAGCAGGTGTTGATTTGCCGCGCGGCAAACGGGTGGATATTGCGCTTACCTATATTTACGGCATCGGCCGCACCACGGCCCTGAAGATCCTTGACACCACCGGCGTCAACTGGGAACGTAACATTGACGATCTCTCCGCTGACGAAGTGAACGAGATCCGCAAGGAACTCGAGCAGAACTACAAGGTGGAAGGCGATCTGCGCCGCGAAGTTTCGAGCAATATCAAGCGGCTTATGGATATCGGCTGCTTCCGCGGGCTGCGTCATCGTCGCGGCCTGCCCGTGCACGGCCAGCGCACCCACACCAACGCGCGCACTCGCAAGGGGCCGCGCCGCGGCGCTGTGGGCAAGAAAAAGTAGGCGTGTTCATTTAGTCGTTTTTAGCCAGGTTGAGGGATAATCATGGCCAGACCCAAGAAAGCGGTCAAGAAAAAGGAAAAGAAGAACGTGCCTGTGGGCATTGCCCATATTCAGGCGTCGTTCAACAATACCATCATCACCTTTACGGACACGCGCGGCAATGCCGTTTCCTGGGCTTCCTCGGGCCAGAGCGGTTTCAAGGGTTCGCGCAAATCCACGCCCTTTGCCGCCCAGGTGGCCGCTGAAACCGCCGCCCGCAAGGCGCAGGACAATGGCATGCGCACCGTGGGCGTTTATGTAAAGGGTCCCGGTTCCGGCCGCGAGGCCGCCATGCGCGCCATTGCCGCCGTGGGCTTCCGGGTGGCTTTCATCCGTGATGTGACGCCCATCCCGCACAACGGCTGCCGGCCGCCCAAGCGCCGCCGCGTTTAGTTTCAGGCTGCCGCGAGCAGCGCCGTACAAACGAAGAGGACTCATTCATGGCCAAATATACCGAAGCCAAATGCCGCATGTGCCGCCGCGAGGGGTGCAAGCTTTTCCTGAAGGGCGACCGTTGCTTTACCGACAAATGCGCTTATGATCGTCGTCCCTATGCCCCCGGCCAGCACGGCCGCGCGCGCAAAAAGGTCAGCGAATACGCGGTGCAGTTGCGGGAGAAGCAAAAAACCCGTCGCGCTTATGGCGTGCTGGAGCGCCAGTTCCGCGGCTACTTTGAAAAGGCCGAAATGCAGAAGGGCGTTACCGGCACCAATCTGCTGGTCATTCTGGAGCGTCGGCTGGACAATGTCATTTACCGTCTGGGTTTTGCCAACTCCCGCAACCAGGCTCGGCAGCTGGTGCGTCACGGCATCTTTACGCTGAACGGTCACAAGGTCACCATCCCCTCACTGCAAGTGCGGGTGGGCGATACCCTGGAAGTGCCCGAAAAAAACCGTAAAATTCCTGTTCTGGCTGAAGCCCAGGAAGTTATCGCCCGTCGCGGCTGCCCCGCCTGGCTTGAAGCCGATGGCGCCGCTTTCAAGGGCACCGTGAAAGCCTTGCCGCAACGCGACGATATTCAGTTCCCCGTCAACGAGCAGTTGATTGTCGAACTTTACTCGAAATAAGCGGGGGGCGCATGCTAATTAAACAGGGCGAACGCCTTATCAATGCGCGCAACTGGTCGGAGCTCGTGAAGCCCGACCAGATTTTGCGTGAGGAAGAAACGGCCAGCGGCACGCACGGCAAGTTTATCTGCGAGCCGTTGGAGCGGGGGTACGGCACCACCATAGGCAACGCCATGCGGCGCGTCCTTCTGGCCTCCCTGCAGGGGGCGGCCTTTGTCTCGGTGAACATCACCGGCGTGCAGCATGAGTTCACGACCATTCATGGCGTTTTGGAAGACGTGACTGACGTCATCCTCAACCTCAAGCAGGTTCGCCTGCGCATGGATACGGATGAACCCCAGCGGCTGACCCTGCGCGTGGATCGCAAAGGGCCTGTGACCGCCGCCCAGATTCAGACCAATCAGCATGTGGAAGTGCTCAACCCCGAGTTGCACATCGCCACCCTCACCGAGGACATTTCGCTGGAGATGGAGCTGGAGGCGCGCATGGGCAAGGGCTATGTGCCCGCCGACATGCATGAGGGCCTGTCTGATGAGATCGGCCTGATCAAGCTGGATTCCAGCTTTTCGCCGGTGCGCAAGGTGGCTTATGCGGTGGAGCAGGCCCGCGTGGGGCAGATGACCAACTATGACCGTCTGCTGCTTGAGGTCTGGACTGACGGTTCCCTCACGCCCGAAGACGCCATTGCATACAGCGCCAAGATCATCAAGGATCAGATTTCGGTCTTCATCAACTTTGATGAGCGCGTTTCCGGCGATATGCGCCTGGGCAGCAACGACGGCGGCGAGGTGAATGAGCATCTCTTCAAGAGCATTGACGATCTCGAGCTGTCGGTGCGCGCCACCAACTGCCTGCGCAGCGCCAATATTGCCCTTGTGGGCGAGCTGGTTCAGCGTTCCGAGGCCGAAATGCTCAAAACCAAGAATTTCGGCCGCAAGTCGCTGGATGAAATCAAAAGTGTTCTTTTGGACATGGGCCTTGACTTTGGCATGAAGGTCGACGCCTTCGACAAGAAATATCAGGAATGGAAAAGGAAGCAGCAAAATGAGGCATAGCAATTCCGGCAGGAAACTCTCGCGCACGCCCGCGCACCGTAAGGCCCTGTTGCAAAATCTCGCCAAGGCGCTGCTGATCCACGGCAAAATCCGCACTACGGAGATGAAGGCCAAGGAGTTGCGCCGGGTGGTGGAACCCCTGATCACTCTGGCCAAGCGCAACGATTTGCATTCCCGCCGTCTGGCCTATCGGGCGCTGAACGATCACGCTCTGGTCAAGCGTTTGTTTGATGAAATCGGCCCGCTGTTCGCCGGTGTGCCCGGCGGCTATACCCGTGTGCTCAAACTGGCCATGCCGCGCAAGGGCGACAACGCGCCAATGGCGATCATTGAGCTTTCCCGCGTGGCCGGTCAGGCTTCTGACGGCAAGGACGCCAAGGGGGACACGGTCGCCGCCGAGGCGCCGGCCAAGCCCAAGCGTGCCCGCAAGGCAAAGCCTGAAGAAGCCGCGCAGGAAGAAAGCGCCGCCCAGTAGAACGTGAGCTTTTTTATAAAAGGGGCCTGAGGGCCCCTTTTTATTGATGACAAACCCCGCAAGGCGGGCTTTGTTCATCAGTCTGGGGGCCTGATGGCTCCCTTTGTTTATGCGGCCTTGTCTGGTTTGCGTACCGCCCGTAACGGAGCGATATCATGAAATTGCTGGAAAAAGCCCGCGCCGCCGGCTGAGCGGCCAAACTGGCTCCAGGGGCCCTGGAGCGACTTTTGCGTGGCCTTGTTTCCGCCTCCAGACCAGAGCTGGAGGCCAGGGTGCTGGCGGGCCGCGCCCGCAACGAAGACGCGGTGGTGCTGTCGGTTCCGGCGGGCAAGGCGCTGGTGCAGACTGTGGATATTCTTGCGCCCATCGTCAACGACGCCTTTGCCTTTGGGCGCATCGCGGCGGCCAATGCCCTGTCGGATGTTTACGCGCTGGGCGGCGAGCCCTGGTGCGCCATGAATGTGGCCTGTTTTCCCCAGGCATTGGCTGAAGACGACCCCGACCATATTCTCGTTGACATTCTGCGGGGCGGGCACTCCGCTCTGATGGAGGCGGGGGCCGTGCCCGCCGGCGGTCATACCGTGCAGGACGATGAGCTGAAGTACGGTCTTGCTGTGACCGGGATTATTGACCCCTCGCATATGGCGGTCAACAACGGCCTGCGACCGGGCCAGCGCCTTCTGCTTACCAAAGCCCTGGGAACCGGCATTCTGGCCACGGCGGTGAAGGCCCGCTGGGACGGCGCCGCGGAAAGCGAGGCCCAATTGGTGCGCAGCTGCGGTCGCCTGAACAAGGTCGGGGGGGCGGTCATTCGTGAGCTGCGCCTGCCCGCCGCCACAGACATTACCGGCTTTGGGCTGGGCGGGCACGCTCTGGAAATGGCCCTGGCCTCGAATGTTTGCGTCGCTCTGGAGACAAGGGCGCTGCCCCTGTTGCCGCGCGCGCTCGACTATGCGCGCGACGGGCTGATTCCCGCGGGCAGTCATCTGAACCGTAAGCACTGGGGCTGCTCCACCCTGGTGGATGCTGGCGTGGAGGAAGCTCTCGAAAGCGTGGTGTTTGACGCCCAGACCTCGGGCGGCCTGCTGCTGGCCGTGCCGCCGGACAGGCTGGACGCGGCGCGCGCCATGCTGGAAGCCGGTGGGGACCTTGCCCGCGAAGTGGGGGAAGTGCTGCCGCCCCGGCAGGACGGCAAGGCCCTGCTGCTGCTGCGTTGACGGCCTGCCCGTCGGCTTCGCCCATGCGCATATTCGCTCCGCGGGCTGTCATGCCGGAAGCATTGCCCTTGCCCATGCCGCCGGCCATGAATATTCTCCTTGCGCGGTTGCGCACGCCGGCTTGCTATGCTATCAAGGCTTGATTTGCGAGAGTGGCGGAACTGGCAGACGCACTGGACTTAGAATCCAGCACCTACGGTATGGGGGTTCAAGTCCCCCCTCTCGCACCATCAATAATATCAGTGGGTTATATTCACGACCCTCCCATTTTTGGAGGAAAAATTAGCACCAAATTTGCACCAAACTATTTGGGCTCTGGATCATCATCCAGGCTTGGCATAAGCGCCGCTGCCCGTGCCTGGCTTCCCGGAGACACATGGGCGTGTAGCTACATTGCTATGCCCAAGTTGCGCGGCCACAGCGGCCAGGTCTGCGCCGCGTGCAAGCATCTCCGTGGCCGCGATATGGCGAATGACATATGGACGCATTTTTACTCCAGCGCGCCGGCAGGCGTTAAGCCATGCTGTGCGGTAGGATAAGACTCGTTGTCCGTTTCCACGGTGGCAGACAAGGGGGATGCCGGCGGCCATATCCAGTTTATACCTCTGGTATGCCTCAGCCATATATGCCGGATGGGGAACAACCGTTTTTAGCCGTCCACTTTTGCCTTGCCGGATAATGGCAACACCACGCCGCCAATCAAAGGCGTTCCATGTCAGACTAAAAAGTTCCACCTGTCCCGGGCGCAGGGCAAGAAAAAAGGCGGTTTTTACCGCCCATTGCAAAAACTCTGGAAGATATGGGAACAATTTCCGCAGATCATCAACAGTGGAGAGATCCACGGGGCGGATATGCTTCAGACGCTTGTAGTCACGCCATGGATTCAGATGTATTAAGTCCTGATCCACACCCCAGGCAAGAATTGCACGAATATATGCTTGATATTTGTTGATGGTGGCGTTGCTGGTACCCTGAGCGCGAAAACCCTCGCGCATCCGTTCCAAGTCCTGTCGATTGAGAGATTCAGCGTATTTGTTTCTGAGAAATTCTCCTACACCAGGAGAATGAGATACATCTTTTCGTTCGTGTCCAGCAAGGAAATAAACAATAACTTTAGGATCTTGACTAGCTGAGATGGGCTAAAAAGGTTATC
>NZ_JBNPLS010000053.1:0-6254 GCF_050313595.1 Desulfovibrio sp. SGI.169
AATGTTAAAATTACTTTGCTTGAGGAGCATTCATGGAGACTCTCCGGCATGATGACGGCGCCGCCGAAAAGCGGCGCGCGGCGCTGGCCTCGCTGTTCGCGGCTCTTGCCCTGACAGCCCTGAAGCTTGCGGTCGGCCTGTATACCAACAGCCTGGGCATACTTTCCGAGGCCTTGCACAGTGGTCTTGACCTGCTGGCCGCGGCCATGACCCTGGCGGCGGTGCGCATTTCCACCCGCCCCGCTGACAGCCGTCATCCCTATGGACACGGCAAAATAGAAAATCTTTCCGCCCTGGCTGAGACGCTGCTGCTGTTTATGACCTGCTTTTGGGTGCTCTATGAAGGCGTGCATCGACTGCTGGACGGCGTCAGTCCTGTTACGCCTTCGCTCTGGGGGGTGGTTGTCATGGCTGTTTCCATGGCCGTTGACATCAACCGTGTGCGTATTTTGCGCAAGGTGGCCCGACAATACAAGAGCCAGGCTCTGGAGGCCGATGCCCTGCATTTCGCAACCGACATCCTTTCTTCGGGTGTGGTGCTGGTCGGCGTGCTGGCCGTATGGCTCGCCTCCGCCCTGAATCTGCCGGAACCGCTCTATCGGCTGCTGGCCCAGGCCGACACCGTGGCGGCCCTGATAGTGGCCCTGCTCATCTTGCGCGCCAGTCTGCGCATGGCTGCGGAATCCATCAACACGCTGATGGATTCCAGCTCCACAAAGGAGAGGGGGGCAGTAATCAAAGCCGTGTGGAGCGTGCCGGGCGTCACGGACGTGCGGCGGGTGCGTTTGCGCAGCAGCGGTTCGCAGACCTTTGTGGATCTGACCATAGGAGTGGAGCCGGGCATACGTGTCCGCGACGGGCACAAGCTGGCCCATGAAGCCGAGCAGGTCGTGGCCGCCATTTTGCCGGGCGCGGATGTGACGGTGCATGTGGAACCTCAGAGCGCGCGCGCCGGAAAAGAGGACAACCCCTTTTCTCTTGTGCAACGCACGGCTTCGGAGCATGGCTTGGCGATACATAATGTGCATGTGCTGCGAACCGGGGGGCTGTTTCATATTGAACTGCATGTGGAGTTGCCCGGCGACCTGCCGTACGCCGAAGCCTACGCGCGGGTGCGCCCCTTTGAGGAGGAACTGCGCCAGGCGCTGCCCGGCGTGGAGGTGGTCAGTCATCTGGAACCAGAGAACGCGGCCAGCGCTTTACACGCCGGAGCGGCCGTTTCCATGCCTCTGGCCGAGCTGGCCTGGCGGGAAGTGCAAATAGCGGTGGAAAATGAGCCCTTGCTCTGTGATCCGCATAAATTTTCGACCTACGAATTGCCGGAGCAGGGTATCTGCATTTCTTTTCATTGCGGAATCAGCGGCAAACTGAGTGTTGAGGAGGTTCACAGCATTTGCGTACGGCTGGAAAAGCGCCTACGCGGCGCTGTGCCGCCACTGGGCAGGATAATTGTTCATGTGGAACCGGACAGCGTCACGGCCTCGCAACGGACGAGTTGACCTGAGCCAGCCTTTACTCGCTTGTGGCCGGCGCGCTGTCGGCATCCGCAATGCCGGGAACGGCGATTTCAATCAGCGCGCGCCAGAGCTCCTCCATGCCCAGACGGCTGCTGGAAGAAGTCAGGAGTGGTCTGACAGCCAGCAGATCATGCCATTCCCTTTGCCGCAAAGCGCGTTCACGCTGTTTGCACTTATCGGTCTTTGTCAGTACGGGCAGCAAGGGGAGGCGGCATGCGCGGGCAAAGGAGGCCAGCTCCAGATCAATCTTCTGCGGAGGCAGGCGGCAATCCAGCAACAAAGCCAGAGCCTTGAGCGTTTTGCAGTCAGAAAGATAGTGCTCAAGCAGTTTCGCCCAGTTGCGGCGTTCTTCATGACTGGCCCTGGCGTAGCCGTAGCCGGGCAGATCCACCAGATAAAAATGCTGCGGCTCCACTCTGTAAAAATTGACGGAACGCGTTTTGCCCGGCGTGGCGCTGACCTTGGCCAGTTTTTTGCGACCGGCCAGGGCATTGATCAGGGAAGATTTGCCTACATTGGAGCGGCCGGCCAAGGCAATCTGCGCATCACTCAGGGCCAGAAGCTGATCCAGCGTATAGGCTGTCGTCTCCAGAGTAAGGGTGGCGGCCATAAAAACCTCATGTAAAACTTGAGCTTTAGATATTGACAAACGGACGGTTTTCAACAAGTATACTCAATTCGGAACAACAAACGGTCGTGAAGAATCACGCCCGGCATACGGTAGCCGCTCTCGCGCCGCTTGGCAATTGAGTTCGGCGTTATTTTCGTCCATACAGAACATGCAGCGGCATGGCAGGAGGAACACATGTATTCAACCACCGATTTTCGCAAGGGCCTCAAGATCGAAGTGGAAGGCATCCCTTACGAAATAGTGGATTTTCAGCATTTCAAGCCCGGCAAGGGCGGCGCAATGGTTCGTACCAAGCTGCGCAACATACTCACCGGCCGCATGCAGGACATCACCTTCCGTTCCGGTGAAAAAGTCGGCAAGCCGGATATGGAAACCCGTGACATGCAGTTCCTCTATCGTCAGGATGACGAACTGATTTTCATGGATATGACCAATTACGAGCAATTGCAGATGCCCGCCGCTTCCACCGGCGGCAAGGAAGGCTTTCTCAAGGACGGACAGGAATGCCGTGTGCTGCTCTACAAGGGCAATCCCCTGGATATCGACATTCCGTTGAGCCTGGTGCTGGAAGTGACGGAAACCGAACCCGGCGCCAAGGGCGACACCGTGAGCAACGTAACCAAGGCCGCCAAACTGGAAACCGGCATCACGGTGCAGGTGCCGATTTTTGTGAATACCGGCGACCGGATCAAGGTGGATACCCGCACCAAGGAATATCTGGGGCGGGAATGATTTCAGCAGTGTTTTGTCCGGGAGGATAGCCCTACGGACGCACATAAATTCAGCCGTGAACTCTTCGGCCTTTTTTTGCTCTTTTGGGCCTTGCTGCTCTTGCTCAGCCTGGTCAGCTTCGACTCCAACGATCCCAGCCTCAATCATGTGGTCAGCGGGGCCGGGGAAGTGCAAAACAAGGCCGGATTGTTTGGCGCCTACGCGGCGGGCTTTCTCAACGACGTCTTCGGAGTGGCCGCCTTGCTCTGGCCGCTTGTCTTCGGCGCGCTGGGTGCGGCCTATGTTTCCTCTTCCTATGCCATGCACTGGTGGCGATGGTGCGGCTTTTTCCTGCTGACCGTCTGTCTGCTGGTCATGGGCGCGGCATGGGATCTCTCTTTGGGCGATCTCTGGGGGGGCGGCATGGTGGGCAGGGCCCTGCACACTAACGCCAGCCGTTATCTGAGCCCCGGCGGCTCAGCGCTGCTGTGGCTTTTTGTCCTTCTGGTGGGCCTGCAACTGGCCTGCAACATTTCCTGGTTCAGCCTGGCGGCGCGCCTTGGCCATTGGCTGCGCGGCGGATTTGCTGGGCAGTTTTACGGCAAATCCCGCGATGTCGAAACAGCTTCTGATGCCGAAAGTTCACCCTGGTTCCGGCAACTGCCGCGCCCGCGCCTGCCGCGGTGGAATTTTCTGGCCCAGTGGCGGGACAGGCTGGGAAATCTTCGCCCCACTGCGGATTCGCTGCCTGAAGTTTATGAAGATACGCCCGCAGAGGCCTGGGAAAAGCGGGGCGCGTCCCCTGCTTCGGAACCTGTGCGTCCCGCCTCGCCCTCTGTGGATGAAGACAATGACGACCCCTTTGCGGTGACGGAAGACCTGGGCATCCCGCCTGCCGGTGCGACGCCGAAGAGGGAAGAACCTCCGGCGGAAAACGCGCGGGCGCTTTCCGCGCCAGAGGCGGAAGAGCCTGCCGCCCCGGTCGCGGAAAAGACGGAACCCCAAAAACGTGTCTGGGGCAATCTGATTACCGCCGCGCTCGGCAAAAAGGCGCCTGTGCCGCTTCCCTCGCTGGATCTGCTTGCGCCGCCGCCAAAAGCCGCCCCCGGCGGTCGCGAAGACCGCGAGGGCAAGGGCAAGGCATTGATGGCCTGCCTCAAGGATTTTGACATTCAGGGCGAACTGGTGCGCATTACCCCCGGGCCGGTGGTGACCATGTATGAAGTGCGTCCCGCCCCCGGCATTCGCGTCAGCCGCATAGCCAATCTCAGCGATGATCTGGCTTTGACGCTCAAGGCCATGGCAGTGCGCATTCAAGCGCCTATTCCCGGCTCGGATACCGTTGGCATAGAAATTCCCAATGATAACCGTGAGACGGTTAACTTTAGGGAGCTGGCCGCCTCTGAGGCCTTTCGCAAGGGTTGTGGCCCGCTGACCATGATTCTCGGCAAGGACATTGCGGGCAAGCCTTTCATGGCCGATCTGACGCGCATGCCGCACCTGCTGGTGGCCGGCGCTACAGGCGCGGGCAAAAGCGTTTGCCTCAACGGCATTCTGATCAGCCTGCTCTACCACACCCAGCCGCAGGACATGCGCCTTTTGCTGGTGGATCCCAAGCGTATCGAAATGGCTGTCTACGCTGATGAGCCGCATCTGGTTCATCCTGTGGTCACAGAAATGTCCGAGGCCAAAAACGCCCTGGACTGGGCTGTGCACGAAATGGACCGCCGCTACGAATCCATGGCTCGCCTGGGCGTGCGCAATGTGGCGGGCTTCAACCAGAAGCTGGCGGCATTCAAAAACGAGCTGCCGCCCGATTTTGCGGATCTGGAGCCATTGCCCTATCTGGTCATTGTCATTGACGAACTGGCTGACTTGATGATGACCGCCGCCCGTGAAGTTGAAACAAGCATTGTACGTCTGGCCCAATTGGCGAGAGCGGCGGGCATTCACATGATTCTGGCCACACAGCGGCCCAGCGTGGACGTGGTCACCGGTCTGATCAAGGCCAACTTCCCTTGCCGCATTTCTTTTCAGGTCACTTCCAAGCATGACTCGCGCACCATTCTGGATCAGGTGGGGGCAGAGCATCTGCTGGGGCGGGGCGACATGCTTTTCAAACCCAGCGGCGGCCGTTTGCAACGCCTGCACGGGCCTTTTCTGAGCGATGAAGAAGTGCAGTCCGTTGTGCGGCACTGGAAAAGGCATCTGAGCCCTTCCTATCAGGTGGACTTTGCCCAGTGGAACGTGGAGAACGCTTCAGGCCAGGGTACGGGCGGTGGCGGGGATGCGGCCCAGGATCCTCTCTATGCCGAAGTGCAGGCCTTTGTCAGCGAACAGGGGCGCGCCTCTATTTCTCTGGTGCAGCGGCGTTTCAAAATCGGCTTTAACCGTGCCGCCCGTCTTGTGGAACAATTGGAGATGGATGGCATTATCGGCCCGGCTGACGGCAGCAAGCCCCGGCCTGTGGTCAGATAGCACACTGATGATTCAACGGAGGTTCCATATGCGCAGAGCCGGCATCTTATGCCTAGCGGGCATTGTGTTTTGCGCGCTGTTTTCAGTCTCTGCCGTCGTGGCGGCTGATCTGGCTTCAATCATCCGGCAGCGCTATGAAACATTGAAGTCTTTCTCCGCGGAATTTGAGCAGACGCTCACGCACAAGGAAAGCGGCTCGGTGGAACGGCGGCGGGGCAGCCTGCTGTTTCAGAAGCCCCTGCTGATACGCTGGCAGACCGCCAAGCCGCATGAGGAAACACTGGTGGTCACTGCCAAGGAAATTTGGGATTACCTGCCTGACGAGGAGGTGGCCTACCGCTATCCTCCAAGCCTGGTGCGCGATTCGCGCAGCATTATTCAGGTAATTACCGGCCAGGCGGCGCTGACCAAGGATTTTGAGGTCAAGCCTGAAGGCGATGAGCAGGGCTTGGCCAGGTTGCGCCTCTACCCCAAAGAACCCGCGCCGCAGATGGTGGAAGCCCTGATCTGGGTGGAGCCGGACAGCGGCTGCATTCGCCGGGCAAGCATTGTGGATTTCTACGGCAATACCAATGAGGTTCGTTTTCTTTCCTTCAAGGCCGATGCGCGTCTCAACGCTGCCGATTTCAGCTTTACGCCGCCCAGGGGCATTGATGTGGAAGATCGCATTGACCGCGATGTGCCGGAGCGGGAACTCTTCAAATAAGCCGGCATGCGCAAGTGACAGTGAAGGCATCATATAATTCGGCGCGAAGCCGGATTGTGGGATGAATTTCGCTATATTTTATGGCTCTTGACTAGCTGAGATGGGCTAAAAAGGTTATCCAGCTAGTCATGCCAATGAAAAACAAGTACGCATATCGTTCAAGAATTTCTGAGGCAAAAATTCGGCAACTTGTGGAGCTTTTTTCCGTTGG
>NZ_JBNPLS010000054.1:0-5978 GCF_050313595.1 Desulfovibrio sp. SGI.169
ATTATAATTTGAGTATGTGAGGGGATAGAAGCGTTCAAAATTGCTTTGGCCATCACAATCACTCCTTGTCGGTTAGGGTTATTCCACAGGCGGGGTCACATAGACCGCGCCGTCAGCCACTCTGGCAACAGTTTGCTCCAGGGCGTTCATTCTGGCTTCCAGCCCCTGGGGCAAATCGCTTTCCGGCAGTCTGGGTTGCAGGTTGTAACCGCGCACCAGCGCGCGGAACTCGCTGCCCGCCGGGGCGGCAAAAAGCAGCTTCAGGGTCGTGCTTTCCGGCGCTCCGGACAGGGCAACTTCTTCAAACTGCCGGCCGGGATGGCAGGTCAGGCCGTCCCAGCTCAGCTCCACCAGGTTGCGGCCCGGCGCGTAGCCAAGGCCGTCCGGCAGGGTCAGCGCGCCGCCCTCGGGCACATCTTCCGTGAGTGTCCAGACCGCCTCCCGCGCATGGCGCAGGGCCTCCACAATGCCGGAGAGATGCAGCAGCTCCAGCCGGGAGGCGTAGCCCGCTTCGGCGATGACTATCTCAACATCAGCCGTGGAGGACAGCACCAGCGGGATGGACAGCTCGTGCGTGGTGGCCTGGCCCAGCACGCGCCTGAGCTTGTAATAGGGCGCGTGGTTGCCGTAGGCGTAAAGCACGGGCTCGCCGCCCTCTTCCAGCGGCTCGGCCCAGATGCCGAATTCGCGAATCCAGAAACCGCCCACATCCGCCGGAATGACCATGTGTATCCAGGCGATGTTGGGGTCATCCTCGTCCTGACTCAGGCTGTCGATGGGGCGGCGGTAGACCTCGCCGGCCAGGGCGGTCACGCCCACGGCGGGTTCGGGCACAGCGCCCTTGCCGTCGCCCACGGCTACATGGGAGAGGCGCACGGGCTTGCCGGCGGCGTGGGCGGCGGCTTCCAGAGCCGCGCCCGCATTGGTGAGCAGGCAGTAATACCGCGGGGCCTCGCTGGACGGGGCATCATCCAGGTCAGGCAGGGACTCCGGGACATCAGCGGGCACGGTGGCCCGCACAGAGGTCAGATCATCGGACATAGGGCACTCCGGGTAATGATTTTGGCCGCGAATCCGGCCATGCGGCGCGGACGCGGCGGGCGCGGCGCGGGCCCCACGGGGCTGACGCCGGAGCGGGTGACGCCACGGGAGGCGACCGCCGCGCGGATCGGCAAAGGCGGCGGCGTCACCGGCGGAAACCAGAGGCGCGGACGGGTCAGGGTGCGGCTCACGCCGCCCAGCGCCACGGATACAGGCAAAGGACGCCGCGTGGCGGTTTCAAGACAATCCAGCCAGGAACGCACGTTCTTGTTGTCGAAAATCAGCCGGACGGCATCAGCCGCCATGCTTTCCCCCCAGGCGCTTTGGCTCACATCCAGCCGGACGCGGAAAAAGTAGGGCTTGCCGCCGTAATCAAACCACTCGCTGACGGTTGCCGGAATACGCAGGGCGCTTTCCAGGCCGTTGCGCACGGCCCAGGGCGTGCCGCGCCCGCGGTGCAGAAGCAGACTGGCGCTGATCATCTCCCGCTTGGCCTGCGCGTTGACCGCCGCCTCATAGCCCTCCACATGGAGCTGCCAGGCCAGCAGGTCGAGCAATTCCGCCGACAGTTCGGCCAGGCCGCCGGACTGTTCCGCCAGACGCGTGAGGGGCGCGAGCATGGGAACCGGCTCCACAAAGCCCGTATCGCGCGCCAGACGGGCATAGAGCAGCACATTGGGGATGGCCCGCGTGGCGGCGTTGAGCACGCCGTCCAGGGCGTCGGCAACCGCGCGCATGGTGGGGTCGGCGGCAATGGAATGCGCCAGCAGCTCGTGGAATGGAGTGAGGCCCAGACGTTTTGCCATCAGCGTTCCCTCTCCGTTGACAATATATCCAAAAATGATATATATAGAGCATGGCCGCACGATACTGGAAAGTACGATTCAGCAACAAAGCCGCGAAACAGGCGTGCAAGTTGCCACAGCACATCCGGGACAGTCTGCTGACCCTCGCCACAGACATGGAGCTGTCCGGCCCGATGCAGCCTTCCTGGCGCAATTTCAGCAAGATGCGCAACAAGCGCGGCGAATATTATCATTGCCATCTGAATGGCGGAAAACCCCGTTACGTTGCTATCTGGACGGTAGCTGACAACACGGTGCGGATCATCGAGGTGATATATGCAGGCTCTCATGAAAATGCAGACTACCGGCGACTTGACTGAGATTGTGCTGCGCGTGCCGGCCGCAAGCGCCGCGGCGGTCGTCGCCGGGCTGGAGGGGCTGTTTGCGCTCTCCGGCCATGCCCTGCGCCCTATGGACAGTGAGGGCGAGCCATCGCACAGCATAGACGATGTCTTTCCGGAGCGCTCCCCTGCCATGCTGTTGCGAGGATATCGCAACAAGTGTGACATGACGCAGGCGCAACTGGCTGAGGCCGTACAGGTGACACAGGCGCGCGTTTCCGAATGGGAAAGCGGCAAACGCCCCATTTCGCGTAACGCGGCCCGAAAGCTGGCGTCGCTGTTTGCTGTGCCGTATCGGATATTCCTGTAGACCATCATTCATCCTCCAGATGCCGCTCGGCGGCGCATCCTGTACCGCACCCGCTCTCACTTCGCCGGAAGCGGGTTCCGGCTCGGCCAGCGCCATCCCCGGCGCTGAACGGGCCTTCCGCATTCCCGCGCATCATTCATCTTCCAGACCGCCAAAGGACAATACAATTTCCGTTTCCCGCGCCACTTGCGTGGCCGTGAGCGGCGTAAAGGCCGGGCTGTCCAGCGCCACACGCTTGGCCCCGGCCTGCTGCACCAGCGCGATGAGGCGGCTGGGGTTGATGTCCCGACCGGGCTGGCCGCGCTGCCAGAGGCGAAAGCTTTCCACAGCCTGTTCCACGGCGCGGCTCACGCCGGACAGCAGGGCGGCATCCGCCCGGCGCAGATACCAGCGCCCTGTCACGGCGTATTCCACCACGTCCGGCGCGTCCACAAGCAGCCTGTCGGTAAGCGGGCGCACCGTTTCGGCGGACAGGCCATCCCGCACCAGGGCAATCATGGCCGCGTCCGGCAGTTCGCCGTCCGTGAGCACAAAACGCACGTCCACCACTCCCGGTTCGGGGCTGTCCACGGCCACGGCCAGAATATCGGCGCTGACGCCCAGCGCGCGGGCTTCATAGGCCCCAGCGCTGCCCGCCACGGTGTAGGATTCCGGCGCCATGCGGATGCGTTCGCGCAGGCGCTCGTCGTCTTCCACATCCGCGCCCTCGCTGGATATGGTGACATTGCCCACGCCGGTCACATGGGGCAGCGGGTCCACAAGCCGCGAAATCTGGCCGGGCACAAGGCCCGTGCCGGCGGCTCCCGGGCTGGCGCAAAGCGCCGGAACCTCCACGCCGCTCTGGCCCGCCGGTATTTCGGCATCAAGGGCCGTGGCGAAAAGAAGGGCGCCGTCTCTGGTGGAGGCGCGGGAACCCGCCGGAATGGGCACGGCAAAGGCCAGCGGCTCCGCCAGTTCAAAACGCAGCATGACGCGCGCGGACTGCGCGGCAATGCGCGTTTCGCCCATGAGCGCGCCCAGATGATCCAGATGGGCCCCACGGGCATACGCCAGCAGATTTTGCTTGCCCGCCAGGTCAATGAGCTGGTTCTGCACGCTGACCGTATAGGCCAGCGATTCCAGGAAGAGCCGCACCGGGTCGCCCGGTTGCAGCGTGAGGCCGGTCAGCCCTTCATAGGCCGTGAGCACGGCGGCTTCCACCCTAGCGGCGTCGGCCCCGGCAAAGCTCACGTCGGGCAGCGCGGCAAGGTTAACGGAACTCATGGGCATACTCCTCGCGTATCTCCACAGTGACAACGGGTTGCAGCGCGCCTTCCACGGGTGCGTCGCCGGCAAAGCCGATGTCCCGCACACGGATGCGGGGAACGTATTTTTCCAGTTGCCGACCGATGTCGGCCACCATGCGCTGCATGGCCTCGGCCAGCGGCATGTCCACAAAATCCCAGCTCAGGCCAAAGTCCCTGTCCAGCGGCACGGAACCTTTTCGCGTGGCAAGCGTCATGCGGATTTCCTGTTCCAGACCCGCCAGCCCGCGCGCGCCCACGCGCGCCACGGCGGGCCGGGACATGTCGACAGTCAGCGTCATGGGCATCAGTGGTACTCCATGAGAGACAGTTGCGCTTCCGCCGCCAGGGTCACGCCGTGGTGCAACTGGCGGTGGGTGATTTCGTAGCTTTTGAGAACAAAGAGGCCGTAATACCTGAGGCCGATGACCAGCGGCAGCTCGTCGCCGGATTCGGCCACGGCGGCCAGGGCGCGCAGGCGCAACCCCACGGTGGAAACCGCCGTCAGCGGCACAATCTGCACGGCAAGGGAAATGGGGTCGAGGTTGCGGCCCGTATGCTGAAGCCTGGGCAGGCCGGCCAGGGTCTTGTGCTCGGCGTAAACCTGCTCGCGCGACACCTTGAGGTCGCGGAAGGTGCAGACCTCAAACTCGGAGACTGTGAAGGGGAAAGCCCCCAGAAGGCCCTGATACATCATGACAGAGCCTTCCGGGGATGAAGAATTGCAAGCGCGTTGCTAACGGCGGCAAACGGAAAAAACGAGTGGTGCGAGACAGACGGGCGCGCCCCTGTCAGGGACGCGGTACTGAGCGAGACGCGGCATGTTTGCGCCAGATGTGGTGCAACAAAAATCCGACAAGGAAAACCACGCTTGCGACAGGTATGGAAGATTGAGGATAACCCAGGGCCCAAACGGCAAAAGGCCCCCCAAACATGCCCGCCAGGGACAACACTGTGGCCGTAAGCAGATTGGGACGCCAAAACCAGATTGAAAGACCAGCCATCAATATGAAGATTTGCGTTATGAGCAGTAACGCGCAGGGTTCCACAGAATTCAGCCAGACACTTCCAGATAGTGCGCAAAATATAAAGCGGGAATCGTTGGGGTATATGCCAATTCCCAACAGTGCCATGCCCATGAGATGGGCGTTGAGCACTATCCATGCCAACAAGGCAAGCACAATGTACCGGACTAGTCTTTGCATATGCATGTCGTAACATAGCTTACCTCTTTGAAATTTTCAACAATATGGGGCTGGGAGAGTACCAGAAAATCATTTCCAAATCCGTATTTCTCCCTGAAGTTTCTGAAATCGTTATTCCTCAGTGAAACATAATCGTGCTCCGTTTCTGGAGAAACGCTGTTCTCACCTCCATCAAGATGAATACAACTCCATTTACCAAGATTGTTGGCAAAATAGCTGTCATCCTCGGCAAAATTGAAACTGTCATGAACAAAGACGGCTACGCGCGTCACAGTAATGCGCCAGCGCCCGTCACCGAGGTTTTCCGCCCTTCCGGCGGCCAGAGCGCGCAACGTAAAACCCGCCAGCGCGGCCATGAGACCATCGCTGTCCGGCCAGCGAGGTACGCTGCACAGCGTATGATAAAAAGCCTCCCATTGCCGCCAGTCACTTTGGATGAAATCGAAGTCCACAGCTTCTTTTGCCGGATCAAGACAGCCTTCGCGGCACAAAATGAGGCCAAGCTGCTCCAGCGCGGCTTGCGAGTAGATATTTCTTTCCCGCTGTTCTTCCTCATAGGCCGGGTCTATAAAGCGCGCATAGGCATAACTGGCTCTTTTGTAGCTCATGGCCCATTCCCAGGCGACCCAGAACGCCTCATGGCAGGAATTTGCATCCATGCTGGCCACACCAGTGAACCAGCGCAGAAACATCTCACGCAGATAGAGCCAGCCCTGGCGGTCTTCGGAAGTGGGCTGGCGCTCCGCTTTTGCCGCCGCTATGTCCGGCAGGCAGAGCAAAAGCCTGTCCAGTTCGGAAGCACTGGCGGACGCTTCTGCCCAGAGAGCGTCAAAGCGCTTTTCCTCGTGGCTCCGCCCCTCCCCGCCGGAATCGCCGCCAGGGTTTCCGCCCGGGCCGCCGCCCACCGGCGGGCCGGACTGGCCGGAGCCGGGCATAACGCCATCGGTCAGGTG
>NZ_JBNPLS010000055.1:0-5731 GCF_050313595.1 Desulfovibrio sp. SGI.169
AACGCAAAAAGGGGGAGTCAAGGCTCCCCCTTTGAGATCATACCGTGAACGCGGGGTATTAGAAGCTGTACGCGAAGATCAGCTGGGCTTTCCAGGCGTCCTGCTTCTGGAAGGAAGAAGGAGTGTTGGCCTTCTTCCAGGTGTCGTTGTCCATGAAGTTGGCGATGTAGCCCAGTTCCAGATTCACGTCAAAGTTTTCGTACATCTGGTAGGAGTTGACCAGGTTCAGCTCCAGCAGGCCGTCATTGGTGGTCAGGTACGGGGAAGCCCCGCTGTACCAGCCGTCATTCCAGGAATAGGCGGTGTCCATGTACTTGACCATGGAGGGGGAGTTGGTGCCGCCCCAGTAGGCCACGCGGAAGGTGTGCTTGAGGTCTTCCACAAAGCTCATGTCGCGAACCTGCAGACCGATGCCCCAGGTGCCGGCGTATTCCAGCGAGTTGTCGACCCACATCCAGCCGTAGTTGCCGTCGCCCATGAAGGAAGTGAAGTTGCCCATGGGCACGATGGAGGGCATGCGCTCGGAGCCGTTCTTCACATTGCCGTCGTCGCCGGAGGCATACCAGCCGAAGATGCCGGGCACGCCCCAATCCATCTTGTATTCCACCAGGGCCTTGGCCAGCCAGCCCTGACGCTCGGTGCTGCCGCGCTTGTGAACGCCATTTTTCGAGGCGTCAAAACGGCCCATGCTTTCCACATAGCCGTAATTGATGTCCACCTCAATGTTCAGCGGATCCCAGGCGGTGATGGCGAAAGGCAGACCGGCCCAGAACATGGAGCCATAGGCTTTGCTGGTGTTGCCGATATCGTCGCGACCTGTAATGCCGGGGTAGGGGCGCAGGGTGTGATTCAGGTTGCCGTCAACCGTGCCCCAGCCATTTCCGTAACCCTTCAGGCTGTTCTTGCCCAGCATGCCGTACATGGCCCAGGGGGTGATTTCAAAACCGTCCAGCTTCACCGGAACCATGAGGGCGAAGAGGTCCATATTGTCCAGATAGTTCGCATGGTAATCATCGACGCCGTGCGACGCTTCGCCGGCAAAGTTGTCGTTGACCGGGCGCGCCCACAGGGCGGTGAGGCCCACGTTTTCGTTGAACTGGTAAGAAGCGGTGACGGCCGCGGCGTCGGTGTCCATAATGGCGGAACCGCCGGCCACGTTGGGCAGGGCCACGCCCTGAATGCCCATGCGGAACTTCAGGTCGGTATCCGGCACAGCCCAGTCAATGTAGGCGCGCTTCACTTCAACTACTTTACCGTCAGCGCCCAGTGCGCCGCCGGAGCCAGCATGGCCCCAGGTCTGGTCGCCGATTTCAAAGAAGACAGTGCCGGACAGGGCTTCGGAAGCCACGGCGTCCAGTTGCAGGCGTATACGCTGCTGCGCGGCGAACTTGTCGGCGTTGTCGTATTTCTGCTTGGAGCCATCAGCGCCCTTGCGGGTCTTGCTGAGCAGTTGGGTTTCGCCGCCGGCGAAGCCCACCAGCCACTGGCCCTTGGCCTTGAAATCAATGGCGCTGGCGCCAGTGGCCACGCCCAGCAGCATGCCGGCCGCCAACAGAAGCGTACAGATACGTTTCATGTGTTTCCTTCCTCTCGTTTGAAGCCTGCAAAAGGTTAAAATGTTTCCTGTCCCACACAGGTTTGTGAGTGTTTAGCGGCTTTTGCCGCCGAAAGCAAGATTTTTGTCAAAAAATTTTTACCGCACTGTCGCCAAATCCGCCTTTCGGGCTGACCGCCCCGACCGGCCCGAAATAAAGGCTCCTGTCGCCATAGCATATGGGCATATTCTGGTATTGCGCGTTCCAGCCGCCTCGCCGCAAGCGCGGCTCGGGCCGTTCGCGGGAGGCTGACGCCCCGAAAAATTCATGCCGCGGGGCGCCAGCCCGAACGCGTCAGAGAAAGTCCGGATCAGCCGCCGCCTTGCCGCCGGCCAGCATGATGCGCACATAGTGCAGGCCATGCTCGTCCACCGGAATGATGGGAAAGGAAAAGCCGCAGTTGTCGCAGGAAACCATTCTGGGTTCCGTGGGGCTGACCTGCGGCACATGCCTGCCGCACTGCGGGCATTGATAGAAGAAGAGAACTTCCATGCCGTCCGGCGGCACAGGCGTCAACGGGCGCTTTTTCTTTTCGGCCATGTCATGCCTCTCCGCCGGTCAGGTTACGACCGGTCATGGACGCGGGGGGCTTCAGCCCCCAAAGGCCAAGCAGCGTCGGGGCCACATCGGCCAGCCGCCCGTCGCCCAGCTCCCGCAGAGCGCCGTCGGGTTCCAGCAGAATGCAGGGCACGGCATTGGTGGTATGCGCCGTGTGCGGTCGCCCCTCAGGGGTCAGCATAACCTCGCAGTTGCCGTGATCCGCGATGATCAGCATGCGACCGCCGCGCTCCTCCACGGCGCTGACCATGCGCCCCACGCATTCATCCACCACCGCGCAAGCCTCCACCGCCGCCTCAAGCACGCCGGTGTGGCCCACCATGTCGCCGTTGGCCAGGTTGCAGACGACCAGATCATAAATGCCCTTGTTCCAGGCTTCCACAAACCTGTCCGTAACCTGGCGGGCGCTCATGGCCGGTTTGCGGTCATAGGTGGGCACATCGCGCGGCGAGGGCACCAAAATGCGGTCTTCGCCGGGGAAGGGCTCTTCCACGCCGCCGTTGAAAAAATAGGTCACATGGGCGTATTTTTCCGTCTCCGCCAGGCGGAGCTGGCGCAGCCCGGCCCGCGAAACCGCCTCGCCCAGCCCCAGGGTCACAGCCTCTTTGGGAAAGGCCACGGGAATGCCGAAGCTCGCCTCATAGGAGGTCATGGAGGCGACGCCCGCCAGTCTGGGCGGCGCGCCCCGTTCAAAGCCCCTGAAATCCGGCTCGATAAAGGCCTGGGTCAGCTCACGCATGCGGTCGGCCCGAAAGTTGAAAAGAAAGAGCGCGTCGCCGTCGGCCATGCCCGCGGGCTCGCCAGCCCCGCTCGCCCCTCGCCCGCCCGCGCAGAGCACGGGCTTGACAAATTCGTCGGTGACGCCTTCCGCGTAGGATGCCTCCAGGGCCGCCACCGCGTCCGGGGCCACGCGGCCCCCGTCACTCTGGCCGCGCGCCAGCAGATCCCAGGCCGCCTTGACCCTCTCCCAGCGCTTGTCGCGATCCATAGCGTAAAAGCGGCCCACCAGATCGACAATGCGCGTCCGGGGCTGGTTTTTGATATGCTCTTCCAGCGCGCGCGCGAAGCCCACGCCGCTTTTGGGGTCCGTATCGCGACCGTCCATGATGGCATGGATGCGCACGGGCACATCCGCCCGCGCGGCCATGTCGCAGATGGCCTCCAGATGGCGGATATGGCTGTGCACGCCGCCATCCGAAAGCAGACCCGCCAGATGCAGCCTGCCGCCGCTCTTTTTTACCGCCGCCAGCAGCTCGCCCAGAACCGGATTGGCGGCAAAGGAGCCTTCCTCCAGAGCGACGTCGATGCGGGTCATGTCCTGATAGACCACGCGCCCGGCCCCGATATTCAGATGCCCCACCTCGGAATTGCCCATGTAGCCTTCCGGCAGGCCCACAGCCCGGCCCGACGCCATGAGCCGCGCATGGGGGCAACGCGCGTTGAGACTGTCCAGATGGGGCGTGGGCGCAAGATACGGCGCATTGCCAGGGCCGGGAGCGGCCAGCCCCCAACCGTCAAGAATCAGCAGCAAGGTAGGGGTCATGCCGGGTTCTCCCCGTCAAAGCCCGCGGCGGGAGCCGCCGTGGCGGCTTTGCCCGCCGGACGCCGCCCCCAGAGCTCTTCCAGGCGAAACAGCTCCCGCACAGGCTCCAGAAAAATATTGATGACGATGTCGTTCATATCCACAAGAATCCACTGCCCGGCCCCATAGCCTTCCACGCGCAGATATTCGTAGTTGCGCTCATGGCAGAGGGCGGCCACGCCGTCGGCCAGGCTCTGGGCATGACGCATGGAGCCGGCGGTAAGCACCAGCAGAGCGTCGGCAAAGCCGCCCTGCTCCGCGATGTTGAGGCTGACGATGCGCTCCGCCTTGTGTTCCTCAAGCCAGGCGGTGATGACCGCCAGTTTTTCAGCCAGGGGAACGTCCGCATAACGCCTGCGGCCCGGAGGCGCGCTCCGGACCCCGCTGGTTTCGTGAGAAGCGATGTGTTCCATAACGAGCACATATCCCAAAGCCGGGCCGAGGGCAATGGCGGAGGGGCCGTATTGACCCGGCCCCCACATTGCGGCATACCGAAGGGGCGTCGCGCGCCGCGCGCCTTTTTGCTTTTTTTCGCCATAACGCAAGGAGTGCCCGTGCTCTTCAATATCAAACAGGAAACCCTGCCCCGCGAGGAACTGGAAGCGCTGCAGGCGCGCCGCCTGCGCGACCTCTGCAACCGCGTGTATGCCAATGTGCCCTTTTACCGCAAACGCTTTGACGAAATCGGCATCACCCCGGCGGACATCAGGACTCTGGCTGATCTGCGGCTTCTGCCCTTCACCGAAAAGCAGGATCTGCGCAACCATTATCCTTACGGCCTCTTTGCCGTGCCCAGAGAAAACATCGTGCGCCTGCACGCCTCCAGCGGCACCACGGGCAAGGCCGTGGTGGTGGGCTACACGGCTCGCGATCTGGAAAACTGGGCCGAGCTGGCCGCGCGCAGCCTCTCGGCGGCCGGGGTGAACCGCACGGACGTCGTGCATGTGGCCTATGGCTACGGCCTGTTCACCGGCGGTCTAGGCGCGCACGGCGGCGCGGAACATCTGGGCGCCACGGTGGTGCCCGCATCGGGCGGCGCCACGCGGCGGCAGGCATATCTGCTGCGCGACTTCGCGGCCACGGTGCTGTGCTGCACGCCCTCCTACGCCCTGCACCTCTGGGAAGCCGGGCAGGAAGTCGGCATAGACTTTCGCGATCTGCCGTTGCGCATCGGCGTGTTCGGGGCCGAACCCTGGACCGAGGCCATGCGGCGGGACATAGAACAAAAAATGGGCATCGACGCCATGAACATCTACGGTCTTTCCGAAATCATGGGACCGGGCGTGGCCATGGAATGCGCCGACGCCAAATGCGGCATGCACCTCTGGGAAGACCACATCCTGCCGGAGATCATCGACCCGGTCAGCGGCGAACAAATGCCGCCCGGCGAAGAGGGCGAACTGGTGCTGACCACCCTGACCAAAGAGGGCATTCCCCTGCTGCGCTACCGCACCCGCGACCTCACCAGCTTGGACTATACGCCCTGCCGTTGTGGGCGCACGCATGTGCGCGTTGCGCGCCTGCGCGGCCGCAGCGACGACATGCTGATCATTCGCGGGGTCAATGTCTTCCCGCAGCAGATCGAAAGCATTCTCATGGAGAGCGAGGGCCTCACGCCCAACTACCAGATTATCGTGAACCGCGCCAACAATCTGGACAGCATCGAGGTGCGCGTGGAAGTGAGCGACTCGCTCTTTGCCGACGAAATACGCAAACTTCAGATGCTGGAAAGCCGCCTGCAGAAAAACATCAAGGAATTCCTCGGCGTCACGGCCAGGGTGCGCCTTATGGAGCCGCACTCCATCCAGCGTTCCGAAGGCAAGGCCCAGCGTATCGTGGACAACCGCCTCAAGGATTGACGACCCGGCATGCCGACGGATCGGACGCGCCCGGACTGAAAAAACGCTCCTGTCAGCGTTTCCTGCGGTCATGCGAAGCAAGACCATCCACTGTGGATTCAGGACTCATTAATTGCCAAAAAGTGAAAAAGTTCTTG
>NZ_JBNPLS010000056.1:0-5577 GCF_050313595.1 Desulfovibrio sp. SGI.169
CGACAGTTTGGCGCATTTTCCGAGCGTCGGTATTTCTCCGCGCGCGGCGCGGTCACGGGCGTCATTCACTTGCGGCGTCAGCGCCGCTGGAAATGCGCAAGCGGCGGGCGGGGCACGGGATTTGGGCGGCGTGCGGGGGAGGGGGCGCACCAGGCGCAAAAGGCGGGAGGGCGCAAAAAAGCCGGGCCCTTCGCGCTGGGAGCGGCAAAGGGCCCGGCAACTATTTTTGGCAGCGGCCTACTTTCCCACATGACGTTATGCAGTATCATCGGCGAGGAAGAGCTTAACTGCCGAGTTCGGAATGGGATCGGGTGTACCCTCTTCTCTATGGCTGCCAAAAAATTTTCAATTTTAATTGACAGGGAAGGAAGGAGTTTTTCTTCAAAAACAAGACTCACGGGCTATTAGTACTGGTCAGCTCCACGCCTCGCGGCGCTTCCACCTCCAGCCTATCTACGAGGTAGTCTACCTCGGCCCTTCAGGACTTGCGTCAGGGAGAACTTATCTTAAGGCAGGCTTCCCGCTTAGATGCTTTCAGCGGTTATCCCTTCCGCACATAGCTACCCTGCTGTGCCGCTGGCGCGACAACAGGTCCACCAGGGGTGCGTCCATCCCGGTCCTCTCGTACTAGGGACAGGCCCTTTCAATTCTCCTACGCCCACAGAAGATAGGGACCAAACTGTCTCACGACGTTTTAAACCCAGCTCGCGTACCACTTTAAACGGCGAACAGCCGTACCCTTGGGACCTGCTTCAGCCCCAGGATGTGATGAGCCGACATCGAGGTGCCAAACCGCATCGTCGATGTGAACTCTTGGATGCGATCAGCCTGTTATCCCCGGCGTACCTTTTATCCAATGAGCGATGGCCCTTCCATTCGGGACCACCGGATCACTAACACCTACTTTCGTACCTGCTCGAGATGTCTCTCTTGCAGTCAAGCTCCCTTTTGCGTTTGCACTCGACGGCTGGTTTCCAATCAGCCTGAGGGAACCTTTGCATGCCTCCGTTACTTTTTGGGAGGCGACCGCCCCAGTCAAACTACCCACCAGACACTGTTCCCGCGCCGGATTACGGCGGCGGGTTAGGGACCTGAAAAAACAAGGGTGGTATTTCAACATTGGCTCCCCCCATACTGGCGTACAGGGTTCACTGCCTCCCACCTATCCTACACATGCAGGTTCAAATCCCAATGTCAAGCTATAGTAAAGGTGCACAGGGTCTTCCCGTCTTTCTGCGGGTACACGGCATTTTCACCGCGACTTCAATTTCACCGAGTCTCTGGCCGAGACAGTGTGGAGATCGTTACGCCATTCGTGCAGGTCGGAACTTACCCGACAAGGAATTTCGCTACCTTAGGACCGTTATAGTTACGGCCGCCGTTTACCGGGGCTTCAATTCGGAGCTTCGCTTGCGCTGACCCCTCCTTTTAACCTTCCGGCACCGGGCAGGCGTCAGTCCGTATACGTCGTCTTTACGACTTCGCACAGACCTATGTTTTTAGTAAACAGTCGCCACCACCATTTCTCTGCGGCTCCCTCAGGCTCAACAAGAAAATCGCATCACCAAAAGGAGCACCCCTTCTTCCGAAGGTACGGGGTTATTTTGCCGAGTTCCTTGGCCAGAGTTCTCTCGAGCGCCTTGGATTATTCATCCCACCCACCTGAGTTGGTTTCCGGTACGGTTTGCGTGCCCTATACTTAGAAGCTTTTCTTGGCAGCATAGACTCGGCGACTTCAGGGCTTGCGCCCACGGACTCGCGTCTCGGCAAAAAGGAAAACGGATTTGCCTGCTTTCCATGCCTACTCGCTTGCACCGGGTATTCCAACACCCGGATCGCCTATCTTCCTGCGTCCCTCCTTCGCGCGAACACACAAGTACGTGAATATTAACACGTTTCCCATCAGCTACGCCTTTCAGCCTTGCCTTAGGGGCCGACTAACCCTGGGAAGATTACCTTTACCCAGGAAACCTTGGGTTTACGGCGAACGGGTTTTTCACCCGTTTTATCGTTACTCATGTCAGCATAATCACTTCTCCACAGTCCAGCATGCTTTACAACACGCCTTCTGCCCATGAAGAACGCTCCCCTACCAGACCGCATACGCGGAATTCAAAGCTTCGGTAATATGCTTAGCCCCGTTACATTTTCGGCGCAACGTCATTAGACCAGTGAGCTATTACGCTTTCTTTAAACGATGGCTGCTTCTAAGCCAACGTCCTGGGTGTCTCTACAACGTCACCACCTTAACCACTGAGCATATATTTGGAGACCTTAGCTGTTGATCTGGGCTCTTACCCTCTCGACAATGGACCTTAGCACCCACTGTCTGACTCCCGTGGTACATCTGACCGGCATTCTGAGTTTGAAAGAGTTTGGTAATCTGGTAGGACCCCTAGCTCTGTCAGTGCTTTACCTCCGGCAGACAATCCACGAGGCTATACCTCAATATATTTCGGGGAGAACCAGCTATCACCGGGTTTGATTGGCCTTTCACCCCTATCCACAAGTCATCCGGAACGTTTTCAGCCGTTGACGGTTCGGTCCTCCACAAGGCTTTACCCTTGCTTCAACCTGCTCATGGATAGATCACCCGGTTTCGGGTCTAATCCGCACTACTTGACGCCCTTGTCAGACTCGCTTTCGCTACGGCTCCACTTGCGCTTAACCTTGCAGTACAGATTAACTCGCTGACTCATTATGCAAAAGGCACGTGGTCACGGGCTTGCCCGCTCCCACAGCTTGTAAGCATCAGGTTTCAGATTCTATTTCACTCCCCTGACAGGGGTTCTTTTCACCTTTCCCTCACGGTACTGGTGCGCTATCGGTCGTCGGTTAGTACTTAGCCTTGGAAGATGGTCCTCCCGGATTCCCACGGGGTTCCACGTGCCCCGCGGTACTCAGGTACCGGCCGCGTCGCTTTCAGGTTCGGGTACGGGGCTGTCACCCGCTCTGGCAAAGCTTTCCAGCTTCTTTCCCCTGCCTACTCGCGAATCGCTTCCGCCGGCCCTGCAACCCCGGCTGGACGAATCCAGCCGGTTTAGGCTTGTCCCCCTTCGCTCGCCGCTACTGAGGGAGTCTCGTTTGATTTCCTTTCCTTCAGGTACTGAGATGTTTCACTTCCCTGAGTTGGCTTCCTGCAAGCTATGTATTCACTTGCGGATGGCGGAACATGACTTCCGCCGGGTTGCCCCATTCAGAAACCCCCGGATCAACGGATGTTTAGCTCCTCCCCGAGGCTTATCGCAGCTTACCGCGTCTTTCTTCGCCTTCCGACGCCAAGGCATCCACCCGATGCTCTTGTATACTTGTCTCTCGAAAAAAACTTCCTTCCTTCCCTATTCAATTGTTAAAGAGCCGGCCCCAAGGGGCCCGCCAAGCTCATCGCTTGG
This sequence comes from Desulfovibrio sp. SGI.169, assembly GCF_050313595.1. Lineage (NCBI taxonomy): Bacteria > Pseudomonadati > Thermodesulfobacteriota > Desulfovibrionia > Desulfovibrionales > Desulfovibrionaceae > Desulfovibrio > Desulfovibrio sp. SGI.169. The sequence continues at coordinate 3,393 of NZ_JBNPLS010000056.1, forward strand.
TTCGTAACAAGAACCTCATGTTCCTGCTGCTTTCAAGCATGCCCTGGCTCTCATGTTTGATCTGGTGGGCCTGGAAAGACTTGAACTTTCGACCTCACGCTTATCAGGCGTGCGCTCTAACCACCTGAGCTACAGGCCCGCCCGCATGGCCTTCTCGCTCCCGCCGAATTCAGAACTTCCGACGCGAACGGCAATAACTGGTGGAGCTGGACGGGATTGAACCGACGACCCCCGGCTTGCAAAGCCGATGCTCTCCCAGCTGAGCTACAGCCCCATGGCGCAGCCTCGCAGACCATCAAACATCCCGCTTTTCAAAGATCCTCGGTCGTTCATTGAAAGTGAACAGCGAATGGGAATTTATCCTTAAAGGAGGTGATCCAGCCGCAGGTTCCCCTACGGCTACCTTGTTACGACTTCACCCCAATCATCGGCCCTACCGTAGACGGATGCCTCCATTGCTGGTTGGCCCACCGGCTTCGGGTAAAACCGACTTTCGTGGTGTGACGGGCGGTGTGTACAAGGCCCGGGAACGCATTCACCCGAGCATGCTGATCTCGAATTACTAGCGATTCCGACTTCATGCAGTCGAGTTGCAGACTGCAATCCGGACTGGGACGCGTTTTTTGGGATTGGCTCCACCTCGCGGTCTCGCTCCCCTTTGTGCGCGCCATTGTAGTACGTGTGTAGCCCTGGGTGTAAGGGCCATGATGACTTGACGTCGTCCCCACCTTCCTCCCGGTTAACCCGGGCGGTCCGCATAGAGTGCCCGACCTCACTCGCTGGCAACTATGCGCAGGGGTTGCGCTCGTTGCGGGACTTAACCCAACATCTCACGACACGAGCTGACGACAGCCATGCAGCACCTGTCTTGGGGCTCCCCGAAGGGCACTCCTCCTTTTCGGGAGGATCCCCCAGATGTCAAACCCAGGTAAGGTTCTTCGCGTTGCATCGAATTAAACCACATACTCCACCGCTTGTGCGGGCCCCCGTCAATTTCTTTGAGTTTCAGCCTTGCGACCGTACTCCCCAGGCGGGATGCTTAACGCGTTAACTACGACACCGAAGAATACTCCCCGACATCTAGCATCCATCGTTTACAGCGTGGACTACCAGGGTATCTAATCCTGTTTGCTCCCCACGCTTTCGCACCTCAGCGTCAATACCGGTCCAGGCGGCCGCCTTCGCCACCGATGTTCCTCCAGATATCTACGGATTTCACTCCTACACCTGGAATTCCGCCACCCTCTCCCGGATTCCAGTCATGCAGTATCAAGGGCAGTTCCACGGTTGAGCCGTGGGCTTTCACCCCTGACTTACACAACAGCCTACGTGCGCTTTACGCCCAGTAATTCCGATTAACGCTCGCACCCTCCGTATTACCGCGGCTGCTGGCACGGAGTTAGCCGGTGCTTCCTTTGAAGGTACCGTCAATACGCGGCTGATTGGCACCACGCACTTTCTTCCCTTCCGACAGAGGTTTACGATCCGAAAACCTTCATCCCTCACGCGGCGTCGCTGCGTCAGGCTTCCGCCCATTGCGCAATATTCCCCACTGCTGCCTCCCGTAGGAGTCTGGACCGTGTTTCAGTTCCAGTGTGGCCGATCATCCTCTCAGATCGGCTACCCATCGTCGCCTTGGTAGGCCGTTACCCCACCAACCAGCTAATGGGACGCGGACTCATCCTCATACGACAGCTTGCGCGCAGAGGCCGTCTTTCCTCCAAATGTTCATTCGGAGCGTATCCGGTATTAGCAGCCGTTTCCAACTGTTATCCCGGTCATGAGGGCAGATTGTCCACGCGTTACTCACCCGTGCGCCACTCTACTCGCGGCCGAAGCCGCTTTCGCGTTCGACTTGCATGTGTTAAGCACGCCGCCAGCGTTCAATCTGAGCCAGAATCAAACTCTCCAGTTCAAATCTGTTTCAAGATCCCTGCTTGGCAGAAATCAGAATCTCAAAGACTTTCTTCCCACTCGCTATTCACTTGTCAATGAACCACCGCCCTCGCGGCCCGCCGCTTTTCAGCGGCGCGGTGCAGGTTTATGCACCCTTCCGCTCTCACTGTCAACATCTTTTTCCCGCTTTTCAAAAAAAACTTTCGCCGCGGGAAAGATGACGCTCAAGCGCGGAAAGTGCAACCTAGCCCCTCTTCCCCGCTCTGTCAACTCCTTTCTGAAAACTTTT
>NZ_JBNPLS010000057.1:0-5493 GCF_050313595.1 Desulfovibrio sp. SGI.169
AAAGGAAAAACAAAATGCCGCACGGGACAAGCACATGCGGGACTATGAGAGGATCAAAGCTCTCTTGGCTAAAATAGCCGCCACGGACAGGCCGCATACGTTCTGGCGACCCGGCTGCTCTTGCGAAGCTGAAAAACAAACTTGCCTCTCTGGAACAGAGTCATGCGGACATGAAGGCCGTCAACGCCTACTATCACAAGCACAAAACGCTTGATGGCTGCCCCGGCCTTACCGATAAAATGCGGCGCGCTTTGGAAAGATATACGGGCATGGGGTTCATCCCGACCTATCGCCTTTCCTACAACCTCGCGGAAATCAAGCGGGTGAAGCAACGCATTGCCGAACTTGAACGCCGTGCTGAAAATCCCTTTCAAGGCTGGACGTTTGACGGCGGCGAAGTGGTTGCCAATGCCGAAGCGAATCGTCTGCAAATCATTTTTGCCGATAAACCCGATGAAGCGCTTCGCGGCCTGCTCAAAAAGCGCGGTTTCAAATGGTCACCGCGCTTCCATGCGTGGCAACGGCAACTAACCAGCAACGCCGTCCATGCAGCGAAAGAGATTCTGAAGGTGAATCTGTAGTAACACCCTCTGCAAGGAGAGGAATACAATGTCAGAAAGGATGTGAATACTCAAACTGACTGTATAGCTTTCCGTACAACTTCAGGATGACTTGCCGCTATCTTCAATAAAGTACGTGCTGGCCCTGAAGGTTCTCTTCGTCCCTGTTCCCAATCGTGCAAAGTCCGCACAGAAATACCCAACATGGCGGCAAATTGTTGTTGTGACATTTTAAGCTGTGTTCTGGCATCCAAGGATAAACGCTGCTCCGCGCTGATAGTATCTTCGGTTACATTGCCCATCTTGTCCGTAATACGTCGTCTCAGGGAACCGTCAGGCTGAGGTAGGAGTTCAGTCTTGCGCGCGGGACGCAACATCTCCCCGGTGGGGTCGTCCAGCATCTGCCGCAAAAGTTCAGTTGTCTTACTCATCGTAATGCTCCTTGAGCTTGCGTAGCCATTGGCGCGGCACATCATCAAGTTCATTCTTGCCATAGGCCGCCACCAGAACAATCTGCCCGGCTTCTGTCCGCAAGAAATAGATCACCCGCGTACCGCCTCGTTTGCCCTTACCCTGGACTTTCCAGCGAAGTTTACGGCAACCGTCTGTTTCAGGGATCACGTCCCCTGCTTCAGGACGCCGGCATAAGTACCACTGTAATTCCAAAAACTGTTCATCTCCAAACAGTTCATCACGCACAGCGGCAAAAGGGGCAAGCTCTATGAATTCATAGTACATGGTCTTTCTATACGGCAATGCCGTATAGAATACAAGCACAATTTTCAGGAGGATTTTTCTATGGCTGATCCCACCGCTATTCTTGAAAATCTGCACTCAACCAACCTGGACGCCGGAACCGTGTTCAGCGGCACGCCTTCGGGCAAAATGGTCAAGGGATTCACAACTCCCACACTGTTCACCCCGGTTGTTGATATGCTCACTTGAATCTTGACAATTCCCGAAAACAAGATATTCCTAAAACAAGGAATCCTTGTTTTTCATTTCAAAAGGAGAACCTATGCTCGCTAAAATTACTACAAAGAATCAGCTCACACTTCCAAAGGCTGTTATGCAGCAAATCGGCAAACCGGAATATGTCGATGTCGCGCTTGAAAACGGACGCATCATTCTCACTCCCATGCAGGTGCAACCCGCTGACTCCGTAAGGAGAAAGCTGGCGGCACTCGGCATCACGGAACAGGATGTGGAGGATGCCGTCACCTGGAGCCGGGGGATACAGGCATGACGCCTGTTCGGGTCGTGCTGGACACCAACTGCCTGGTGTCCGCGCTCATCTTCTCACACGGAAAAGCCGGACAGTTACGCGCCGCATGGCAACGCGGAGACATTGTTCCCATCGTCTGCCGGGAAACCGTAACCGAGTTGATCCGTGTACTTGGATACCCCAAGTTCAAGCTTGAGCAGGAGGATATTGAAAAACTGCTCGCGGATATACTTCCGTGGGCCGAAACTGTGGCAATAAACAACCGCCATAATGTTGCGGAGTTGCTGCGCGACAAGGATGATGCTGTTTTTATTCATCTGGCCCAAGCCTCAGGTGCGGCTTTTCTGGTTTCAGGAGACAAACACCTCTTGGAACTGCGTGGCATATACCCTGAGTTGCATGTTGTTTCACTTGTTGAATTTATGGAACGAGTCGGTATAACCAGTTAAGCTTAATAACAAAGAATCTCATGAACGGCACGTCCTTTTGGATGTGCCGTTTTCATTTTGGAGGAAAAATGGAGAACACCATTGCTATCCTGCAATCGTTGCAACCCGCAGCCTTCGACGCCGGGACCCTGTTCAGCGGCACGCCTTCGGGCAAAATGGTCAAGGGCTACGCAGTCCCGTCGCTGTTCACTCCGGCTGTTGACGGGAACTACATCTTCCACGAACAGAGCCGGGACATCGTGGTCTGGTTCATTGACACATCCGATCCGCTCTATGTTTACGGGCCGACCGGCTGTGGCAAGACGACTATCATCAAGCAACTCGCGGCCAAGCTCAATTACCCGGTGTTTGAAGTCACCGGCCACAGCCGATTGGAGTTTCCGGAACTCGTCGGGCATCACGTTGTGCGCCAGGGGAACATGGAGTTTGAATACGGCCCTCTGGCCTTGGCAATGAAGTTCGGAGGATTGTTTTTGTGCAACGAGATGGACTTGCTCGAACCATCCACAGCCGCAGGGCTGAACGGCATTCTTGATGGACAGCCGTTGTGCATCCCGGAAAACGGCGGCGAGCTTGTCGTGCCGCACCCCATGTTCCGATTCGCGGCCACGGCCAACAGCAACGGCGGCAGCGATGAAACCGGCCTGTATCAAGGCGTGTTGCGTCAAAATCTCGCACTGATGGACCGTTTTGTACTTTGCGAAGTGACCTATCCCAGAGCCGAAGCCGAAGAATTATTGCTGGAAAAAACGGCTCCTCAACTCCCGGATGGTATTCGCAAAAAGATGGTGGAATACGCCAATGAAGTACGAAGGCTGTTCATGGGGGAATCCGGGAACAGCTACCACACCGGCAGCATTGAAGTCACCTTCAGTACACGCTCTTTGCTCCGGTGGGCTGATTTGACCATCCGCTATCAGCCGTTGGCGAATCAGGGCGTCCAGCCGGTGGCCTACGCGCTCGACAGAGCCTTGGGATTCAGAGCCTGTAAAGAGACGAGGGCCATGCTGCATGAACTGATACAGCGCGTCTTCACACAACAGGGGAAGCAATTGGGGGAGTGACAGGAGGCGACTCTGCCGCACAGGATGAAACCGCCTCTCACGGTTGGTATCCGGCCAATCAGCTTAAGGCTCCTCCCGTTCTCCAACGCCTGGATCAGCTTATCCCCTCCGTACAGAACGATCCTGACTCCCTGCTCACCCTTCCCGAATACCCTCGTATCGTCCTGGAAAGCCCTTCCGTGTCAGGCGGCAAGTTCTGGCTCGGCGTAGCGATGGAAAACGGTTTGTCGGTCAGGTGGGGCAAGACGGGGACGCAAGGCACATTGAAGCATTTTCCACTTGCCAAGTGCAGGACAAAAATCCCGTGCTGGAACTCAAACAGCGGTTCATGAGCAAAATCAATACAGGGTACAGCATTATGCCTCGTGAAACCAGCCTGCCGTAATACACGGCTCTTTTCTCTTTTGGCGGCGTCAGACTTGAAATGCGCTACGGCATGGGCTGATTTGGCCCACTCCCTTCGCGCATTTCCATGTCTTCCTTGCCCAAAAAGAAAACTCCACGTGTATTGAAAGGAGAACACCATGACGACAACCATCACAGTTCTTGACCACCTGATTGTGGTAATCTCGATATTCACATCTGGACAGCCCGAAAGAAGCTGGTTCCGCTTGGCCTGGGGGGAGCGGAACTGCCCCCCCGAAGACCTGGCCTCACTCGGCAGCAAGCGTATTTGTAACCCCGAGGACTTGCGGATATTCGGCACGTTGAAGGGGCGTGTCGTCAACTTATTGGAACGCAACGGCATTCGTTTTCTGAGTGGATGGGCCGTTCCCGAAACGCGAATGGATGCTATTGGCATTGAGCTTTCCGCCATTCGTGATGAATTCAGCGCGGCCAAAGAATCGTTTCTGCAACATTATGAGCAGTACGTACAGGACTGGATTGCCAGGCATCCGCAATGGGGCAACATCATCGCCAATTCAACAGTCAGTGAAGAATATGTGCGCTCACGCATGGACTTTCGCTGGCAGATGTTCAAAGTACAAAGTCCGGATACCGCCGCAGGCGCGCTGAAAGACGATCTCTAGCACGATGTGGATACGCTCGGCACGACGCTCTTTGATGAAGTCGCCAAGGCGGCCGGCGAAGCCTGGCACCGCTGCTATGCCGGAAAAACAGAAATCACCCGCAAGGCGTTGTCGCCTCTTAAATCCATCTATGACAAGCTCATGGGCCTGACCTTTGTGGAACCGCGAGTCGCGCCGGTGGCGGAACTGCTGGATACGGCTTTCCAGAGTATTCCCAAACGAGGCGCGATTCAAGGCAGTATCCTGATCATGCTGCAAGGTCTGGTTTCGCTCCTGCAAAACCCGCAAGCCCTGCTGGAACACGGTCAAATGATTTTGGAAGGACGAAAGAACTCGCGCAAGGTTCTGGAGTCCTTGTTCCTGGCCGAATGCGCCGTGAGTGATTGAGAGTTGCGGGTTGTGGTAGCGGCCCAACGTATAACCCCGGAAGCCCTTTGAGCCGCAATGCTCAGAGGGCTTTCTTCACGATAGTTATCAAGATATATCTTGACATTTCATGAAAGACTGCCATCATCTGGATACAGGAGATTCCTATGCAACAGGCTCAAATAGAAAAAAAGGCAAAGGTCAAGTTTGCCACCCAGGCCGACCCGGTTATGCTGGCAACCCTGAAACGCCTTGCCGCCGATGAAGGCCGCCAGATACAAGCGTTGGTGGATGAAGCCTTGCGCGAGTATATTGAGCGTAAAACCAGCAATACTCCTCGCAGACATGTTCTGGATTCGTTCAGAAACAGTATGGCGACATACGACAGCTTGTACAGAGAACTGGCGAAATGAGGGATTACCCGACCCTGCATGAAGTTCTGGCGATTCACGCTTTGTCCATAGAAACATACGGCGGTTCCGAAGGGGTCCGTGACCTTGGAGCAATCGAAGCAGCGTTGTTCCGACCGCAAAGCGGATATTACAAGGACATCATTGAAGAGGCCGCCGCACTTATGGAAAGCCTGCTCATCAATCATCCGTTTGTTGACGGCAATAAGAGGACAGCCTTTGCGGTCTGTCATGTCTTTCTGGATATCAATGGCTACAGCCTGCACGCTGACCCGAAATGGCTGTACGACAGAATATTCCACTGGCTTGAAGAAAAAGAAGGACGATTTCAAACAATAGTTCGCGATCTGCAAAGTTGCGTGGTCAAACGATAACCGTAAATAAAAAT
>NZ_JBNPLS010000058.1:0-4690 GCF_050313595.1 Desulfovibrio sp. SGI.169
CATGGGCTGCGGGGCCAGCGGACAGATATCGCGCCAGGGCGCGGGGCGTGCGTTCCCGCAGGATTGAAGCGGCGCTCAGGCCCGGATATGACAGCAGGGATTGCAGGCGCATGGCGCTGACGGAATCGCCGCCGAGGCGCATGAAATCGTCGTCAAGCCCAATGCGGTCCTGGGAGAGAACCCGCCCGAAGGCAAGGCAGATGGATTTTTCCAGTTCCGTTTCCGGCTGCGCGTACTCGGCCCGCAAAAGGGCGAAATCAGGCGGAGCTATGCGCGTGCGGTCAATTTTTCCGTTGGCGTTGAGCGGAAGCGCCGACACCTGCTCCATGAAGGCGGGCAACATGTATTCAGGAAGGTTTTTTGCCAGGTCTTCCCGCAATCTTTCCTTGTCGATCTTTTCCTGCGCCGTATAACAGGCATAAATGCGCGCCTGGTCGGACGCATCCTCAAAACCTGTCACCACGACCTTGTCCAATGGCGCAGAGTGCAGCATGGCGGCTTCTATCTCGCCGGGCTCGACGCGAAAACCGCGAATTTTGATCATCCAGTCCTTGCGCTGAACATATTCCAATGCGCCGTCAGGGAGCAGGCGGCCAAGATCGCCGGTGCGGAAAAGCGGCTCGTCATTTCCCGTCGCTTCAGGGGCGGGGGCGAAACGCCGGGCGGTCAATTCAGGCTGATGAAGGTAACCCAGGGCAATCTGTCCCTGGATGCAGATTTCTCCGATGTCCCCTTTCCGTACCGGACGCCCTTCAGCATCAAGCAGAAAAAGGCTGCTGTCGGGCGAGAGCCTGCCTATGGGCGTGTTGTCGTATGCATGATCCACCTGGAAAGAGGCAAGCAGCCCCCCGGTCTCGCTGGCGCCATAACTGTTGACTATCGTGGTGCGTTCGCTGAACAGCCGCCGCACCCGTTCCGATCCGATAAACAGCAGGCGCAGCGCGCCGTCCGCAATTTCCAGAAATGGCGCGGCCATCTGCGGCGCCATGAACGCCACGCTGATATGCTGCCGCCGGATATGCTCCGCTGCCATACTGACATCTTTGCGAACCGCATCGGAGGCGATATTGACCGTGCCGCCCACAGCCAGAGGGGAAACCAGGTCAAACATCATTGCGATGAAAGACTGTGATGCGGTGGAGAGCATGACATCGTCTTCGCGTATCCAGCCGCTTGCGTTCTTGACAGCCAGACTCAGCGTCCGATGGGGCAGAAGCACGCCCTTGGGGCGTCCCGTGGAGCCGGAGGTGAATACCGCGAGCGCGAGGTCACGCGGCGCAGGCTCCGGCAAGCGCCCGGCGGGTTCAGCGGTTTCCGAATCAAGCAATCGGGCGAACAGGTTTTCGTCCAGAACGGCATCTGTGCCGCATTGCCGGCGGATATCGGCCAGACGTTCCGCGGGGTACGACATGTCCAGCACACAGGCGGCCAGCCCGGCTTTCCAGCAGGCCAGCAACGCCACGGCCCCGTTGCAGCCGCGCCGCAGCAATATCGGCAGAATCGCGCCCCGACCGAGGCCGAGATTGTTCAGTCCGTGGGCCAGCCGGCCGGATTCGTCCTCAAGCCGCGCGTATGTCAGGCTTCGCTGTTCGCAGACAAGCGCCGTTTTTTGCGGCAATCTGGCCGCGGCGCGGGAAATTGCGGCTGCGCAATTGCTCATATTGTCTCCTTGCATGGGCTTCGGCCCTGCGGCGTCAACGGGGGGCGTCGTCATTCGCGGCAAGAACCAGTGTCAGGATATTCTTGTCTTCTTCCCGCGCATAGCGGATGGAGCTTGAGCCCCTGGCGGCGAGAAAAATGCCCAGGCCGCCGGGGGGTCTGTCTTCAGCCGGCAGGCCGGGATCAGGCTGCTCATGGTCAAGAGGGTTGAATGCCGCGCCGGAATCCGTGAAGCGCAAACGCAGCATTGATGGAATGGCGGCAACTTCGACTGAAATTTCTGCTTCCGCCGCGCCTTGCTGATCCTTGTAGGCGTAATTGGCTATGTTGACAAAAATTTCCTCGGCCGCCACGCAAAAGCGCATTTTCTGCCTGTCTGTGAAGCTTCCTTCCGCCAGAGCTTTTTCCACCAGGGCCATGAAATCCGGCAATGCGTCCGTTCGCGCCGGAAAAACGCGCTCGCGGTGAAAAGGCGGTTCCGCACCCGCGCCATATTTCGCCGTGTTTTCGCCCTGCGCTGGCGGATACTGCGGCTTCCAGGCCAGCGCCAGCATGGTGATGTCGTCATTTTGAGGGGCTTTTCGCGTAAAGGCTTCCAGTCTGGTCATTATGCCGGCAATGAATTCGGACAAATTGCGGGAGAAAAGGCGCACGCGGGCCTCGAGCGCATCCTCCAGTCTTCGGGAACCGAAAAAAACGCCATCAGGGTCCGCGGCTTCGGTAACGCCGTCAGTGTAAAGAAAGATGCCGGAACCGGGCGAAAGGGTCAAGCCGCATGTCTCATAGCTGGTATCCGGCATGGCGGCCAGCGGCAAGGCGGGTTTGAGCCGCACAAGCCTGACGCCCCCGCCGGGTTCACACAGATAGAAAGGATCATGGCCCGCGTTGGCATACTCGAAGCCGCCCGTGCCCAGATCCATGATGCCGGCGAAGGCGGTTACAAACATGCAGGCGGCATTGTTTTCACACAGTCGGGAATTTGCCATGGACAGGGCGGCCCCCGGATCGCCGCAGGACTGGATGCAATTGCGAACCAGCGCCTTGGCAATGGTCATGAAAAGAGCCGCGGGAACCCCTTTGTCGGAAACGTCCGCCATCACCACGGCAAGCCTGTGATCATCAAGGAAGAAAAAGTCGTAAAAATCGCCGCCAACTTCCCTGGCCGGACGCATGACAGCGGAAAGGGCGCAATCATCCCGTTCCGAAAAGGCGGAAGGCAACATGGCTGCCTGAATATCCCGGGCGATGTTCAACTCAGCGTCAATGCGTCCTTTTTCAGCCGTTATGGCCTCAATATGCGCGATGTGCTTTTTCAGGTTGGCGGCCATGCCGGTAAAGGCCCGCGCGAGAGCGCCAAGCTCGTCCCCCTGGTCGGCGGGCAAGCGGGCGTCCAGGTTCCCTGAACCTATTTCCCTCACCGCACGGCAAAGACGTGTGACAGGCTTGTTGATGGAACGGTTCAGCATGCTCCAGATCAGGACGGATGCGGCAATCATGGCGCAAATGAGAGTGAGGAGGGTTGCAAGCAAACCGCGGTTCAAGGCATGGAAAAGTTCATTCTCTGGAACGTTGACCACCACCATCATGTCATTGTCAAACTTTCTGGTGAAGGAGAGATAGGCAGCGCCGTCGATATGGATCGCGCGCTCTTCAGGCGCATGGGCGTCAAACCAGGGCAGGACGCCCAGCGGTTCCGCCGGCCGGCAATCATCCCGGTGCCTCCCGCTCGCGCTGAGGATGACATTGTGGGCGACATCCGCGAACACTGTGGCGCTGCCGTCCGTGGGACGAATGGATGCCATCTTCTTCGCCAGGTCGTCCAGGCTCCAGTCGATGGTCGCAAGACCGGCGATTTCGCCCGCGGGGGTAATAATCGGGGCGCTGGCCGTGGTCATGAGCGAACAGGCGCCGGCGGAATCAACATAGGCCGGACTCCATGTGATCTTGCGCCGGTCTTTTTCTTTTTCATTGGCAAAGGCCCGCATTGCATCCCGATACCAGTTTTGCTGCGGATAGTAGTAGGCCCTTTTGGAGAAGTCCGGGTCAAAAATGGCGGCATTGTCTTTCTTGTAGGCGTAGTAACAGGTCAGTTCGCGCTTGCCGCCAAAAAAGTATGGGATATACCAGATGCCACCGCCCAACGCATCTTTCTGAGCATTAAAATTTTGCACGACGGCATATTCGGCCTGCCTGTCGCGCAAAGACGGATCTTCGGAAACAAGCAACTCCCCGACAAGCGCAAGCTCAAGCACATTTGCCTGGAGGGAATGGAGAGTCCCGGCCAGCTCGTCGGTCTTTTCCTTTACCATCACATGGCATTGGGCAATACGCAGTTTTTTGTAATTGGCGTAGAGATCTTTTCCGATGACAAAGAGAACAAGACCGATCAGACAGGTCTGAATCAGCACGGCAATGACTATCCTGGAGCGGATGCTGGTGAGAATCGCCATGACCGGAGCAGGAGAGATATGCGCTATTCCATGCGGAGAAAGGCGGTGAAGCCTGTCATATCCAAAATATCCCGCACGCCGGGCTGCACCCTGCGGAGTGTCAGCCCCCCGCCTGCCGTCCCCATGCGCTTGTGCAGGAGCAGCAGAAGCCTGAGCCCGGCGCTTGAAATGTAATCGACATTTGCAAAGTCCAAGATGCAGAGATCGCATTTGTCTGGACAATCCTGCAGCGCTTCGCTTACTTGCGGCGTCGTGGCCGTGTCCAGCCTGCCTTCAAGTTCGACTGTCAACGTCTGACCATCCATATGGGTGCTGATACGCATTGTGCATTTCCGTTATTAAGGTGGCGACATGATAAGATGAATTGATTTATCGCCCCTTTCCGGCCATAAGTCCAGCATATTTTCTTCCGCCTGACTCAATCCCGGGAGGCGACGAGGTGCTTGTGCGCAGCCGATCCGGCGCGGCGGGTTTCAATCCACGCCTCCGCGCTGGAGGCGACGGGGGCAGGGGGGAGATTTTTCTAGATTCAGGACTCATTATGATACTTGCAGTCCCATACCGTATGGCTTAAGCTCGAA
>NZ_JBNPLS010000059.1:0-4548 GCF_050313595.1 Desulfovibrio sp. SGI.169
CCTTTGTTATGTTGTACAACCTAGTCAATATGAAGATTACGAACTTATAAATAGATATTTTGATGTACGTTTACAAAGTGCATTAAAAGCACATAGCCTTAGACGTAAAGTAAAATCTGACGAAGAAAGCTAAAAAACACCTCGCCCGCACGCGCCGGGCTTCGCGTTTTTTTCTCCACCTTTCAATTCGTTTCCGCCGCTACTGTTCATTGCGGGCCAAATCCACGTCCCCGACCACGCTGAAGGCATAATCCGCCGTATGCTCGGCACAACCTGCCGGTTGCGTTCCTCCCTGCCCCCGGATGGCGGGAGCGCAAGCCTGGCCTCGGCCATACTCTCCCGACTGTGCCCGCTGGAGCGCATCCGCTGAAACATGCGGAACCGGACAACGAAAAAGTCCGGCATGGCCTCTTCCGCAGAGAGCCGCCGTCTTTGCGGCGGACGGCTCATTGCTTGAGGGGATGCTCTATCCGCGCCTTCATAAGCTGATAGGAGGATGTCAAGGACTGAATCTCTCCGAAATAGGCAATCATTTTTTTCAGAATCTTCAGATAATATTCCGTATTTTCCGAAAACGCGGCAAGCGCGCGAAGACTCTCGTCTTCCGGAGTTTTGGCGAGTTCCTGTGAGGCTACAGTGCTATAGGAATTGGAAATTGCGATAAGCGTATCCAGAGAAAAGCGCACGGGCTCTGGGAGTGTTCCTGATTTTTCAGGCATGGAAGACCTCCTCTTTTTTGTCGTGGTTGTTGCCGGAACGCTCCCGGCGAACACGCCGGGGCCGCCCGGCCCATACAGGTGCTCGCCTTATCGCAACATTCCGGCGGAAAGACTGTCCGACCGGGAAAAAATTTTCCGGCAGATCGGGAACGGAGGGACGAACGAGCCAACGGGCGGATATGTGTCCGGATGCAGGAACCCACCTTATCGCGACGAGCCGTTGTTCTATGCCTGTATCATTCGGACACCTGATCGCGGCCGTTCTCCTTGGCTCGGTACAAAGCTTCGTCCACTCTTTTTTTGAGCCGTTCACCGCTCTCGCCGCACTGAAATTCCGCAATCCCGATACTCACCGTCAGCGGTTCTCCATCAGGCCGCACACAGAATTCTTTAACCGCCTTGCGGATGCGTTCCGCCAGAGTTCGGGCGTCGTGCAGGTGCGTCAACGGCAACAGGCCGATAAATTCCTCACCGCCGAAACGCGCGACAATGTCCGCCTCGCGGCATGTGCGGCGCAAAACCTCGGCGACATCGCACAGAACGACGTCGCCCGAGTCATGGCCGAAGCGATCATTGATATTCTTGAAATAGTCTATATCCGCCATGAACAGGCTGACCGTCACATTGTGACGGGCGGCAATGAGCACCCCTTCCTGAAGACGCATCTCGAAGAAACGGCGGTTCGGCAGGGCCGTCAGTTCATCCGTCAGGCTCATCTGACGAAGTTCCCGGCGGGCCTCTTCCAATTCCTCCACACGACGCTCCAGTTCCTGTTCCAGACATTTCAGGGACGATATGTCCACAATGACGCCCACCAGCCCTTTTTGCTCAAAGCCGGGCGAGACGAAGCCCCTTGCCCAATACAGGGAGGAGCGCAGGCCCCGGTCGGTTTTATAGGAGGTTTCGTAATGCACCTCGCCGCCGCCCCGGATGGCTTCCTCGTCCTCTTTCTGATAATGCCGCCGTTCTTCCGGACTCAGGTGGTCGAGTTCCAGCACAGTACGGTTCAGCATCTCTTCCCGCCGAACGTGAAAAAATGATTCGTATGCCTTATTAAAAAAACAGAACCGGGCATCGCTGTTTTTGGCGAATACCGGGTTAGGCAACTCATTGATGATGCTTTCAAAAAAATCCAGCTTCCGCTGCAAGAGGTCAAGCCTTGCCCGCAAAATGATAAGCTCTGCCTGGCTCGCGCCCCCGCCCTGTTGGTTGCTTATCGACACAATGTCACCTCTTGAAACGGAACGGTATTGCAATGCGTTCCGGCAACCCGTCCGGAAAAGGAACGAATTGCCGGAACACGTTAAATGAAGGCGCTATGTGCACACCTGCCTGCTCCGCTTGCGGATCAGGCGTTCTTCATCTCTTCCACCAACCCCCGCAGATCGTTCATCTGGCGAGCCAGCTCGGAAACGGCCTGGGCGGACTGGTTCATGGCATTCGAGGTTTCGCTGGAAATATCGCTTACCGTGGTGATGGAGCGGGTAATCTCCTCGCTTGCGGCGGATTGCTCTTCGCTGGCCGCCGCAATGGCGCTCACCTGATCCGCCGTATTGTCGGCAATGGACACGATTTCTTCCAGCGCCGTGCCCGAGCGCACCGCCAGCTCGGTGGTATGCTCAATGATCTGCACGGCGGTGTCCACCTGCTGGATGCTCTTTGAGGTGTTGTCCTGAATGCCGGTGATAGCCGAGGCCACATCCGATGTGGAGGCCATGGTTTTTTCGGCCAGCTTGCGCACTTCGTCCGCCACCACGGCGAAACCGCGTCCGGCCTCACCGGCGCGCGCCGCCTCAATGGCCGCGTTGAGCGCCAGCAGATTGGTCTGGTCGGCAATATCCGTAATCACCCCCATGATGCGCGTAATATCCTGCGCGCTCTGGGAGAGGGAGGCCATGCTTTCTTTCAACTGCAGGGACTGTTCGCGCACGTTGTTCATATTGTCCATAACTTCCTTCACCACGGCCGCACCGGCGCTCGCCTTTTCCTTGGCGGCGACGGAATGCTCGGACGCCTGGCCCGCGTTGCGCGCCACTTCCAACACCGTCTGGTTCATTTCCTCCATAGCGGTGGCCGTTTCTGCCACGCGCGCGGCCTGTTCCTGCGCTCCGTGTCCGGACTGCTCAATCTGGGCCGTCAATTGTTCGGAGGCGGAAGAAACCACATTGACGACGATTTCCAGTCTGTCCGCCGCAGCCATGATGCTGTCGCGCTTGGCCTGCGCGTCCGCGCTGGCTTCCTGCGCCTTGACCATAGCTTCCTGCGCCTTGGCGGACTCCTGCCGCGCGTGTTCGGACTGCTGGTTGGCCTCGTCGATATTGGTTTTCAGCATGGCTACCATCTTGACGATGTTGCCGTATACGCCCACCTTGGCGCTGCCGTCGTCCACCTCGAAATCGCCGCCCGCCACACGGTCGGCGAGGGAGGCCAGCACGCCCGGGTCCTTGCCCAACTGACGGAGGACGTTCCGACTCAACAGGATCGTCGTCGCCACGCCGATGACAAGCGCCACGGCGAGTATGCCCATAATGTACATGGTGGCTTTGGCGTTGGCGGCCTGCACGTTGCGGGTAGAGGTGTCGGAAATGGCGGCCGCCTTGCTTTCTATGGCGGAGAGCCCCGCCGCCATGTCGTGCTGTCCCTGGGCGGCGGCGAGCAGCAGCTTCATGTAGTCCTGCAAGATGCCGTTGAAAATGACGATTTCGTCAATGACGGCCTGCATGTTCCGGCGGTTGTCCGGAGAACTCAGGTTGTTCAGTTGTTTTGTCAGGTCGCTCTTGAGCGTCTTCATGCTTTCCAGAATGTCCTTGTGTTCGGCTTCGCCGGAATTGACCGAGAGCGCGGAAATGGCGGCCCGCAGGCGGTTCAGCTCAATGCGCAACGCATAGACGTTTTTCAGATTCTCCAAGCGGCGGACCATAAATTCTTCGCGTATGATGGCGTCCTGCCCCTTCTGCATGATGTCGAACTTGGCGGCAACCTGCTCAAACTGCGCGTCTCCGCTGGCCCGCAGCCGCAGGATTTCCTGCTGATGGGTGATCAATTGCGTAAACCTGTTGCTGAGCGCGGCCACATCGGCGGCGCACTGTTCCACTTCCGCCTTGTGGGCCGGATCAATCATGTGGGAAGCCGCTTCGGCAAAGTGTTGCGCGGCCGAGTTGACCAGTTCCAAAGCCGCGGTGGCGTATTTTTCCTCTTGATATTGTGTAAAACACAGATAGTTGGTCTGAATTTTTTCCACATCCGATTTACCTTTCTCAATGAATGCGGACTGAACGGCATATTCTTCCATGTTGTCCGTCACCATGTAACTAGCAGCTCCCAATATTACCGTCATCAACAAGAGGGCGGAAAATCCCAGCACCATTTTTGTTTGGAGTTTCATAAAAACCACCTTAAAATTGTTGAAGGCTATGTACCACTCGCCGCCGTATACATAATCAATTTGTCTTCTCACTATTACGTCACATCAACATAACATGAAAAGCAAATGAGGGTGCTAATTAAATAATGATGCCATATCTTTCCAGCTTCCATTAACATGGAATCTGGCAAAAAGGGCCATTGTAAGATCTACCATTTCAAGAGTTGTGCCGAAGCACTTGCACTACTTGATGTGCGAATAATGTCTTTTATATTATCTATGAGTGAAATGAGTTCCAAGCCAGGAATCTTAGCCAAGCAACCACCGGATTCGCATTGAGCAATAGAAATATTAGCCTCTGAATGAGCCATGACAGCCTCCTATGTTACTTTAAGAGAATCGGAGCAATTCCCTCGCCGAAGCAGCCCCTTCACCACTTTCTTTCTTCCGATATCATGAAATGAG
>NZ_JBNPLS010000060.1:0-4417 GCF_050313595.1 Desulfovibrio sp. SGI.169
TGGCAGGCTCAAGGATTGGCGTAGAATTGCCACGCGGTATGACCGTTGTGCCCACACCTTCTTTTCCGCCATTTGCATCGCTGCCATTGTCACCTTTTATATTTAATGAGTCCTGAACCTAGCATGTGAAATCAATCAAGCAAAAGGTGAATGTTATGGATATACAATTGTTGCTGGTCATCCTGTGTGTGGCCGCCGCGTTTTTTTTCATTGTACGGCGTTTCCGCCGCGCCCTGCGCAGTGGACATTGCGACTGCGGCTGCGAAAGCGGCGTGGACAAAAAAAGCTGCCGGGCGGGCGGTTGCTGCGGACGTAAGGCGCAGTGAGGCTTCGTTTTTCGTATCGCGGCACAGGGGCGAGAGGCTCCGCCGGATCGGCTTGCCCGTCCTGACGCATTAGGGTAGGCTTTCAAATACGGACACGCTCCGCCTGCCGCCAGACGCACGCTTCAGACAGAAGGCGCAACGGGGAAACGGAAGCAGCGGTTCCGTCCGCTATGGAGCGCCCATGCTGAACATCAACGCCCTGCGTGTCTTTCACGCCGTCGTCCAGTGTCACAGCGTCGTGCGCGCGGCAGAAACGCTTTTTATTTCGCAACCCGCCGTCAGCAACGCCTTGAAGCGCCTTCAGCAGCAGTATGAGGTTCAACTGTTTGTGAAAGAGGGGCGCGCGCTGCAATTGACCGGACACGGTGAAGACCTGTACGCCCTCACCACACGCCTGTTTGCCATTGAGCGAGACATCGAGGCCCTGTTCAAGAACGCCGGCGCGCGACAGAACAGAAATATTCATCTGGGTTTGGTCACCATCTACGAGCGCTTCGACGCGGCGGGCATCCTCAAGTATTTCCTGCGGGTGGACAAAGACGTCACCGTGTCCATCCACTCCGGCAATTCCCGCTCCCTGATGGAACAGCTTGCCAACCGTGAAATAGATATGGCTATCACCGGGGAACCCCCGGCAGGCCTGGCGTTCGTCCGTTCTTACTATAGAACTCATACGGTTTCTTTAGTGGTTCCGCGCGGCCATCGGCTGTTCGGCAAGGCGCGCTTCACCCCCGACGACCTGCGCGGCGAACGCATGGTGCTGAAAGAGCCCGGCTCGTCTGTGCGCGCGGTGATGGACGCCTATTTTGGAAAACACCGGATCAGCCCAACGGTCATCTCGGAACTGTCCAATTTCGATTCAAATATTGAAATCATGCAAAAGGAAAATTGCCTGGCGTTTTTCCCGGACGCCACCATTGAGCACATGCTCGCCGGTAATCCGAACTTCACCACGGCAAGCCCGAAAGACGAAGCGCTGGACTTTTCCACTTTTATTTTGACCCGCCAGCCCGCAGCCTACCCGGCTGTCCGGGCCCGTTTCATCAAGGACTTTCTTTCGCTGCTCCAGAATGAAGCCCTCCGCCTGTAGGAGGACGGAGGGCTCATGACGCGCGGCAGGACGGATATGATCCGGGCCGGCAGGAAATGCTTTACCCGGCGTTTCCGCAAGGTTCATTTGCTTTATATGGCGTAATCCAGGGCCTGCCGCGACGCGCTGACAGCCTTGACCAGCCTGCCGAATTCCAGATGGATGGGATGCTCGGCATAGGCTTTCAGTCCGTCCATGTCGTCATGCGCGGATTGCAGCACCACCTGAGCGGGCGTCGTGCTCGTGGGCTGGATCTGATACGAAACTTCCACGGAACGCACTGTGGGAATGCCGCATAATGACGCTGAGGCTTCCTTGATGCGCCGGGCGTTCTCCGCCGCCGAATGTCCGTCCGCTTCTTCCTGAAGCGTCCACCAGACGATATGCCGGATCATATTTTCTCCTTGTTTGTCTGCGGTCTCACCATGCGCCGGTGACGGCGGCCCTGATGCAGTGCTCAAGATCGCCGTACCACACCGGAATGCCATTGCTGCCCGGCGCATAAAAACACATTTTAGCAGAATTGGTCGCCAGAGAGGTAAAGCCCAGATCTTCCGGCCGGCTGAGCACCACGCACAAATCCTGGGTCACAAGGCCGCCGGCCTTTTCAATGGCATCCACATACCCCATCTGAGCGGCCAGAGCCCGTACCGAAACGTTGCTCTGCACCCATAGCGTCACGCCATCCGCCACATGGCGCCCTTCCAGACGCCGCGCAATTTCCGCCAACTGGTTCAGTGAACAATGCGGGCAACCCAAGGCCACCAAGTCCACGCGCCGTTCCACGCCGGAAGACATCTTCTCTTTCTGCTCCGCCAGTTCGCGACTGCCGAACACGATACGCTCGCAATCGCCACCGCGCAACGCCGCCTCGGTGCTGGGAGCTTCCGGCGTGACGCCGGTCATGTGAAACATGGCTATTCCTCCCCAGGAAGCCAGAGAGGCGCACAGGGCCACCAGATTTTCCAGTTGCGGCGCCTTGACTCCCTCAAAAACCGGAATGCCCTGTCCCGCATGCGCCGCGGCAAAAGCGCCCAGAGCGCCGAAATCAGACATGTCGCCCAATTCCGCAGTCACCTGGCAAACCAGACCGCCGCGCCGGTTTTCATCAAGATGCATCCCATAGCAGGGGGTGCGTCCGGTCACGGCTGAGGCCAGCGTGGAAGGCCCTCCCTCACGATTGTTGCGCGCGCCAATCACGGAATTGAGAAAAACCACGGCCGAGGATTCGCCCCAGGCTGTATGCTCGCCGAAACGGGGCAGAAAACCCTGATAATACGGCACGCATGACGAGGTAACATAGCAACCCATTTTTTCATAGGCGGCCATCACGCGCTTCTGTCGGGCCACCCAGTCGGGTGGTAGGCCGAGATCATGCGCCCTGTCAATACCGATGACATTCATAGTGGTCGGCACGCGTACCCGCGCGCCGGCGGCGGCCATATCCTCGGCCCAGCGTATGCCCGCCTCGCCCAGCGTCCGCACGGACAGGCCAGAGACATGGGCGCTGCGCACCGGGATCAGATACGGCGCGTCGTAGACTCGGCCCAGCGTAACCAGCATATCTAGAAAAAAACGGGCGGGTTCTCCATCACGGCCATCCAGGATGGCTTTTTCTTCATCGGTCAGTTTCATGGTCTGAGCCCTCCTTTCGTTTCCACCGCGTGGCGCTTGAGAATTTCCAGCGTCCCCGCGGCAGCGTCAATCCGTACCAGATCGCCTATGCGCACGGCTTCCAGAGGGTTGCCGTCCAGTCTGTCCAGCATGGGAATGCCTGCCATGATGGCCCCCAAGGCAATAATGGCCTCAGACTCCACGTTGATCATAGCGCAAGGGCCAACGCCGGACCGCACAATGGAGTAAATGACGAATGAACCGCCTGTGCTGCCTTTGCCGCTGGGGAAAATCAGCACTTTGTCCTTCAGGCTCATGCCCTCCAGTTCATGCCCGCGCTCAATAACGCGGCCGCTTTCGCTGTCCACACCAAAATTGAATCCCATGGGCTGGGAAGTCACAAGGGCTTCGCCTTCCGCCACGCCTGCGACGATGCATCTGCCCCGCAGAATTTTACTCATGATCGCTCCTTGATTCTATGCTGACGCGGGATGGTTATTCTTCCAGCTTGCCGCCCAGCTTGCGCGTCCTGATCGCTGAAACAACGGACGCCCAGCACAGCGCTCCCAATATGACCATCAGCGCCAGCGAGGCGGGGCGCTCCAGCAACATGAGCAGGATGTTCATATGGTGAGCTTTGGCCATCATCAGGCTCTGGCGGACGCCTTCTTCCATGATGGGACCGAGAATGAGCCCCAGCACGACAGGCGCAACCGGAATGCGCGCCAGCTTGAAAAAATAGCCCATCAAACCGAAAATACTGGCCAACAGTACGTCAAACATACTGTTATTGATGGAAAAAGCTCCGACCATGCATAATATGAGAATGCAGGGCATCAGCATGCGGATCGGCGCCTTGAGCGCCAGTGAAAACAGCCGCAGCCCGCAGCGCCCGATCAACAGCATGAAAAAGGTCGTCAGCACCATGCCTGCCATGAAGGTGTAAACGAAATCCCCGCTGGTCTGCAGCAGACGCGGGCCGGGGATGATGCCGTGCAGGGTGAGGGCGCCATACATGATGGCGCAGGTAACGGATCCCGGAATACCCAGCGCCAGCAACGGCACCAGCGAACCGCAAACCGCGCTGTTGTTGGCGGCTTCAGCGGCCACAATGCCCTCAGGCGCTCCGTGACCGAACTTTTCAGGGTGTTTGGAGCCGCGCTTGGCCTCGCCGTAAGCGATAAAAGTGGCGATGGCCGCGCCAGCGCCCGGCATGACGCCTATCAGCACTCCGATCAGGCTTCCCTTGCTCAACACTCCTTTGAAGCGGCGCAACACCCCGCGCGCCACCTCCCCAAAGACCGCGCGCTCCGTCGCGGCGTTGACCCGCGAGGCGGCGGCGGGGCGCGTCAGTTGAAAAATGATTTCCGATATGGCGAACAGCCCA
>NZ_JBNPLS010000061.1:0-4340 GCF_050313595.1 Desulfovibrio sp. SGI.169
TGGACAGATTCCTGCCGAAAATGGTCTTGCTAAACTAGTGGGGGCAAATTTTTCCTACTCAAGGCAAGGGAATGCTCCAGATGAAGTATATTTCCCTCAGGCCGCTGAAGAATTTTTATCAGTCAATACTGATGTTGCTTTCATTCATTTAAAAGGTCCTGACGAACCTGGACACGACTCAAATCCTATAGCGAAAGTAGATGCAATCGAAAAAATTGATAAATTTTTTCTTCCTATCGTCTTGAACAATATGAAGAAAGATGACTACTTAATCATAACTTGTGATCACGCTACACCGTGTGATGTGGGAACACATACTTCTGATAAGGTTCCACTTGCCATAATGGGACCTAATGTTCCTGTAGATACGACAAAATTTTTTAATGAAGACCAAGCAGCATTGGGAGGTCTTACCATCACAAATGCAATTGAAATTCTGCCTTTTGTAAAAAAATTGTCCAACAGTTAATGTTAAATTTCAAGTGAGGATACAGTCATGAATATAGCGATTGTAGGCGGGGGTAGCTGGGGGACAGCACTTGCTAATACTTGGGCAACTGCTGGGCATAATGTTATTATTTTGACAAGGCGTACAGAGTGCGCTCAAGAGATAAATATTCATCATACTAATAATCGCTATCTACCAAATATTAATTTGAATGAAAATATACAAGCAACAGTAGATAAAAGGGAAGCATTCGAAAATGCAGAGGTAATTTCATTATCTGTTCCTGCACAGTATATGGCGGTATCAATACATAATATACGTGAATATATTAAAGATGGTTCCATCATTTTATGCACTAGTAAAGGCATTGAAACTTTGAATAGAAGATTCATGCATGAAGTAGTATATAGTGAATTTGGTACAAAATCAATAAAGTATGCAGTTATTTCTGGGCCATCATTTGCTCCAGATGTCGCTGCTGGAAAGCCAGCCGCTGTAGTAATTGCATCAAATTATAAAGAACTATGTGAAAAATTACGTGACTCTTTATCAACAAATTCTTTTCGAATTTATTCTTCAACGGACGTTATTGGTGTAGAATGCGCAGGAGCAATCAAAACTATAATGGCTCTTGCAGCTGGAATTTCTGACGGATTGGCTTTGGGAGAAAGTGCTAGGGCTGGTCTAATTACTCGTGGCCTAGCAGAAATGACACGTTTCGGTGTTGCCTTTGGAGCAAGTTTTTCCACTTTTATTGGATTAGCTGGTGCCGGAGATCTGATGGTTAGCTGTACGGCAGGAATGTCTCGAAATCGACGTGTAGGAATTGCTTTAGCTCATGGGAATAGTATAGAAGAGGCTCTATCGTCAGTAGATCAGATAGCCGAAGGGTTTAAGACAGTCGAAGCTGTAGTAGCGTTGGCAAAACAAAAAAATATCAAAATGCCAATTGCAAATGCTGTTTATGATATTATTAAAAATCCGAAGGATGCAAGAATAATCGCTGACAGGCTATTATCTCGTCCATTAACAGATGAATATATTATATAGTTTTACTATGTGATAATGTTTTTTCAGGAGGAGATGTGATGTTATCAAAAAAGAGATATTTCATCCTTAATTTGTGTCATATCATGAATGACGGCTTTTTTGATGCCATCCCTGTACTATTGACATTTGTGGTTTTAGCATATGGACTAGGTGAAAAAGAGATTGGGATCGTGGTTTCGTGCGGTACTGCATTGAGTACTATTGCAGGATTGAGTACCATTTATTTATCAAAATATTTAAGTCCGTTGAAGATACTTTCGTTACTGATAGCAATCGGTGGAATAGGCTTTTTGGGGGCTGCTTTTTCTTCTAGCTTTTTGCTTGCTGGAATATGTTTTGCTGTTGTGATGATTGGCTATTATATATTTCATAATGTATGTTTTTCATACCTAACCACTTATACGGAAAGAAAAAAACTTGGCCGTATATTAAGCGATTTTACAGCAATTGGTGATATCGGCAGAATACCTTTTGTTGCGATTTCTGGATATCTATCCGCTCTAACTATCTTAAATATTGCTGGGTGGCAGTTTGTTTGTTTTGTTTTTGGTATAATTGGAGTACTTTCAGCTATATTGTTATTTTATTTTTCCGCGGACGATAAAGTCAAACACACCAGTGGTGATAAGAAGAACATTTCTACAATACCGCCATTTAAAATATTAAAGAATAAAGCTGTTTTTTTATCCATTTTAGCTAGTGCACTTAATGCTTTCAGTAATGAAAAAATATTTACTTTTTTGCCTGTTCTTATACTTTCTAAGGGATTTGATCCAGCAATAATTGGTACTTTTACAATAGGTTTTACAGTAGGCTCCTTTTTGGGCAAAGTCGCATGTGGGAGACTATTAGATAAATATGGTCCAAAATCTGTGTTCATTGTAGCTGAGAGTATACTATCAATATTTCTCTTTTTAATTATTTATTTAAATTCATTGACATTTATAATTGTTATTGCATTTCTCATAGGTATTTTGACGAAAGGAACGGTGCCGGTTATACAAGCAATTATAACTATTCCATTCCAAAATGTTGGCAAATATGATGAAATCTTCTCCATTGATTCATTTGTAAGAGGCATTACGAATATATTAACTCCACTGTTATTTGGTATTTTGTCATCTTTGTTTAATATTAATTTTGTCTATATTATTATGGCAATAATATCTTTTGTTTCGATTCTCCCTATATTGTATTTTGATAATTCATCAAGAATAAATACAATGGAGAGAGGTTAATGGGATGAAATGTATATATATCATAATGGACGGTGTGGGCGATTTACCTTCTTCAAAGTTAGATGGACTAACCCCTCTTCAAGCCGCAAAGAAACCCAACATTGATTCTTTAGCAAATGCTGGGGTGACAGGATTAATGGATGTTTATTCTCCTGGAATTCCTGTAGGAACAGATATTGGTCATATATGTCTTTTTGGATATGATGCCCAGAAAGTATATTCAGGAAGGGGACCAATTGAAGCCATAGGAGCGGGGTTATCTCTATCCCCTGGAGACATTGCTTTCAGAGGAAATTTTGCAACAATCGATGAAAATGGGATCTTGATTGATAAACGTGCGGGCAGAATCAATAAAAAAACAGATCAACTAATTGCTGATTTGTCTAAAATACAGTTAAAAAATGGAATTAAGTTTACGATTAAGCAAGCAACAGAGCATCGTTTTGTAGTTATATTTCATGGAATAAAAAATTTCCCCACAATTGCAGATGCGTATCCTGGACATAAATGTAAATTGCCGTGTAAATTTCCTTGGTCTTTTGCTCTTGATAATGATTCTAAATCATCTGATTTTGCTTTTACTATAAATGAATTCATTAGAAATGCTACAAAAATATTGGCTAATCATAACGTCAATACTGAAAGAATGAATAAAAATTTGCTACCTGCTAATACAATACTTCTCAGAGGTGGTGGACAATTCCGTGAATTTGAAAAATTCTCAGATAAATTTTATGGAGTTAGTGCAGGTATAGTTGCCGCAGAAGATACTGTACTCGGATTAGCAAAGATGGCGTCAATAGAGTCTATAAAACGAAAGGGGATGACTGGTGGTTATGATACAAACTACAATATTAAAGCTCAATCTTGTATAGAGCTTTTAAAAACTAAGGATTTGGTATTTTTACATGTGAAAGCTACAGATTTAGCGAGTCATGATAAGCTACCGATGAAGAAAAAAGAAATAATTGAACATATAGATTTAATGATTAAAGTCATTTGTGATAATATAGACGCTTCAAATACTATGATTGCAATTGCTTCAGATCACTCAACTCCATGTTTATATGGAGAACATACTGCTGATCCTGTTCCAATTCTTTTATCTGGACCGAACTTAAGAAAAGATATAACAAAATCTTATGATGAAATAAGTGCGATGTCAGGCGGATTAGGGCGTATTAAAGGAA
The DNA here is from genome assembly GCF_050313595.1 of Desulfovibrio sp. SGI.169. Taxonomy (NCBI): domain Bacteria; kingdom Pseudomonadati; phylum Thermodesulfobacteriota; class Desulfovibrionia; order Desulfovibrionales; family Desulfovibrionaceae; genus Desulfovibrio; species Desulfovibrio sp. SGI.169. Next base: position 3,927 of record NZ_JBNPLS010000061.1, read on the forward strand.
AGGATTTTATCAGGATACTACTTTCTTCAGGAAATTTTATCCCTAAGTATGGAGACTGATTGTATGTTTCAGCATCGCACAAACTTGAGTGGAAATAAATACAAGGGGATAAATGCAGGTTTTTTTATAATTTACGTACATTTTTTTGGGGAATAAATTTTTACAAAAAGGCTATTCTTGATATTGATATTTTACCTTCTATGAAGGTGCTTGATATAGGGTGTGGAACAGGAAATCTTGCTTTAAATATAAATCGCATGTATAATCCAAATTTTATAGTATGTTATGATTCATCAATTGAGCAAATTAAATATGCACGCAAAAGAAATGTACATTTCAATTCAAATATATCATTTGTTCTGGCTTCAATGACTGATCCATGTTTTAAAAATTCAGTTTTTGATTTGGTATTTT
>NZ_JBNPLS010000062.1:0-3701 GCF_050313595.1 Desulfovibrio sp. SGI.169
AAACCGAACTACGCATTCTTTCACATGGAAATGGAAAGTACGCTTGTGAAGCCCCCGGAAGCGCACAAGCCGGTTTTTGGCAAAAGCCCGGAAACTTTCAATCCCATTGATATGAGAATGCCTGTTGGCAAACTCATTGTTGCTGTGTTCCAGCCGAAAATGTTTCTGGTATCCCCAGTCCACCAGACCATCGTAACCACGCCATTCATCAGAATGGATAACGCTCTCAAGCTCTACACGGCCACGAATAATCGCCTGACGTGTCGCCTTTGAGCAGTCAGGCACGATTTGGCATATACCGTCATTGCGCCTGAACAGACCAGGAGCAATGGTTTTTCCCCGACCCCGCGTCCCCTTATGCCTTTGACCCGACGAGGCCCCAAATTAAGGAAGGTATTTTGGCGTGCAACCTCTTGCTTCCACCCGCATAGCGGGTGGTTCTTTGTCTCAGTCGCTTTGCTCCTTCAACGGGCTAAAGCCCTTAATAAGTTATGACGGGCATGCGGCGGGGAATTGACAGAAGCCTTTTTCTCTGCAAGATGAACGGACGACGCGCGTTTCTGCATCAGCCCCCGCGCGCCATTTCTGTTGCCGCGATGGAGCGCATACCCATGAACAGACAGTTTCCCGGCGTGCCGCCCTCATGGACGCTTCCGCCGCTTATTTTAGGCATTTTTCTGCCGCTGGCCGGTTGTGGCCTGTTTTCCGACGCCCCCCCGCCGCCCGCCTATCAACCCGGCCCGCTGGAAGCCTATCTTGTTTCCGCCGGCAAGGGCGACTCCGCCACGCTGGACGATCCAGAGTTTGGCAAAAACATCCGCGTCACTCTGGACGACAGCTTTACCTCGGCCAGGGGCGAGAGCTGCAAACGAGGCATTGTGCTGGCCGGCCAGAAAGAAGCCGAAGTGGTGGTTGTCTGCCGGAATGCCGAGGGACAGTGGAGGCTGGCTCCCCGCGTCTGGGGGCACGGCATTGATGCCCACTGAGTGGAAGCCATTTCACAATTCATATGAAGTGACTTCCACCGCCAGACGAGAGTCTGGCGCGAGCGAAAAGCGCCGAGGCTGCGCCCGCTCAAAATTGCGGCATGCCCGCATCGAAAAACAGCATCACCGGGCCGCTTTCGACTTTTTTGTCAGAAAACAAAAATCGCCCGCTCAGGCTGTCGCCTGTCACGGTTCCCGCCGCGTTCACGCCGCGCGGCAGGCGCAAACAAATGGCGTGATCACAGCCATGCCCAACTCATGCCGCGTTATTCTCGCGCTTTTTCTTGTCGCCCTTGTCTGCGGAAACGTCCGGGCCGCCGACAATGTTCAGCCCTATGGGGCCAGTCTTTTTCAGGGCAATTTTGCCAAGGGACAGGAAGGCGGCGCGGTAAGCCCCGGCGACCGCATAGTGCTGCGCCTCTGGGGCGGGCGTATCAACATTGACGACACGTTCACTGTGGATGCGCAGGGGCGCGTCAATCTGCCGGAAGTGGGCCTCCTGCCGGTGGCCGGTCTGCCCCACGACAAGCTGGCGGACGATCTGCGCAGCAAGCTGGCGGCCACCGGCCATGCCGACACCCAGGTATATGCGGCGGCGCTGGACGCCCGGCCCGTGTTCGTCTTTGTGACCGGCGGCGTTGTCAAGCCGGGCCGTTACGCGGGTTCGCCCAATGATCCCGTGCTCAGTTTTCTGGACAAGGCCGGCGGCATTGATCCGGCACGCGGCAGTTACAGGGTTGTGCGCCTGATGCGCGGCGGCGGCGAGGCTGGCAGACTGGATCTCTATCCCTTTGCGCGGCGGGGCGAAATGCCCGCCATGCGCCTGCAGGAAGGCGACACCCTGGTGGTGGGCGACAAGGGCCCCACAGTGACGGCCACCGGCGCGGTGCGCAACGCCGCGCGCTTTGAATTTCTCAAGGGGGAGGCTACCGGCGCGGCGCTGCTGGAGCTGGCCGAACCCGAAGCCAGGGCGTCACACATCTCTCTCAGCGGCACGCGCAACGGCGCGCCCTACGCCACCTATCTGCCCCTCAAGGATTTGCGCCACCTCGCCCTTGAGGACGGCGACCGCGTGCAGTTCATGGCTGACGCCACGGGGGGCGCCATGATGATTGAAGTGCAGGGCGCGGTGCGCGGCAGTTCGCGCTTTCCGGTGCGCAAGGGGGCGCGGCTGAAGGACGTGCAGAACTTCATCGCCGTGGAGCCGGGGCGGGCCAACCTCAAGGCCATGTACATCAAGCGCAGGAGCGTGGCCGCCCGACAGAAAAAAGCCATTGCCGATTCTTTGCGCCGCCTGGAGGAAACAGCGCTCACGGCCGCGTCGTCCAGCGCCGAGGAATCCCAGATTCGGGCCAGGGAAGCGGAAATGATCGCCAAATTTGTGGAGCGGGCCAAAAGCGCTGAACCCGAAGGCGTGGTGGTGCTGGACAACGGTGCGGAGAGCGGCAATCTGGCGCTGGAAGACGGCGACATCATTGTGATTCCCGGCAAGAGCGATGTGGTGCTGGTCAGCGGCGAGGTTATGGTGCCCCAGGCCATGCTCTGGAACGAAGACAAGGATATGGGGGATTACATCAGGGGCGCGGGCGGCTACAGCAACAGGGCTGACCGGAATCATGTGCTGATCATGCGTCAGAACGGCTCTGTTTCCCAGAACGGCGACGCCATCAGGGCGGGCGACCAGATTTTGGTGCTGCCCAGAGTGGAATCCAAAAACATGCAGGCAGTCAAGGACATTTCCCAGGTGCTCATGCAGGTGGCGGTTTCCACGGGCGCGGTGCTCGGCCTGCCCTTCCTGCAATAAATCCGTCCAGCAAGGAGCTTGAAATGCTGCATTTCAGCGTTGACACAAAACTGTGCGTTTCCTGCGGCCTCTGCGCCGCAGACTGCCTGCCCAAGGTCATCCAGATGGCGGGTCGATATCCGACCATCCCCAATGAGGAACACTGCATGCGCTGCCTGCATTGCCTGGCCGTCTGTCCCACCGGGGCCATCTCCATTCTGGGGCACAGCCCGGCGCAAAGCGAGCCGCTGGAAAACAGGCTGCCCACGCCGGAGCAGGTGGCCGCCCTGATGAAAGGCCGCCGCTCCGTGCGCGCCTATAAACAGGAAAACGTGAACCCCGCCCTGCTCCGCCGGGTGCTGGATGTGGCGGCGCACGCGCCCACCGGCGTCAACGCGCGCCGCTTGTGGGTGACCGTCATTGACGATAGCGCGAGCATGAACGCCTTCCGCCAGGAAGTATATGAGCGCCTGGAAAAGCTGACGCGCGAAAATCGCATGCCGGAAAATCCGCGCCGTCAGTTTTTCTCTCGCGCGCCGGAACTCTGGCGCAAGGGACAAAACCCCATCTTCCGGCATGCGCCCCATTGCCTTCTGGTTTCCAACGCCAAGGACGCCCCCTGCCAGGAACAGGATTCGCTGATCTACCTTTCGTATTTTGAACTCATGGCCCAGAGCGGCGGCCTGGGCACGGTCTGGTGCGGCCTGCTCTACTGGTGTCTGCGCCTGGTGCTGCCCGAGCTGCTCCCCCGGCTGGGCATTCCGGCAACGCACGAACTGGGCTACGCCATGCTGTTCGGTTCTCCGGCGGTGCGCTATCAGCGCACGGTGGAGCGCGGCAAGGCGGACATTCATCGGCTGCGCTGGCCCGCGCGTTGAGCCAACCCCGTTCGTCAACGGGCCAGCGCACAGCCATGGCCGGTTCGGGTCAGT
>NZ_JBNPLS010000063.1:0-3431 GCF_050313595.1 Desulfovibrio sp. SGI.169
GAAAAATTTCCTGTATGATGGCGAAAATCTTCTTTCAAGGAGCAATACGATGTCCTCGAACGCGACTATCCGTCCTCAACAGATAGAACAGGCAAAAAAACTGCTTCAGAATTTACCGGAAAAGGAAAACAGGAAGACCCGCCCGGAAGCAGCTGAGCTGCTTGAGCGGGATTTCAAAAAGGCGAAGGAAAAAGGCTACAATTCCAGAGAACTGAGCCAGATGCTCAAGAATGAAGGCATTATCATTCCCGCGTATCTCATAAAACGATTTTTTGCAGAAAACGGAAATATTTCCGTCACTCAAAAACAGGAAGCAATCTCTGCGAAAAAACAAACTTCCCAAAAGGCAGCTTTTATCGTACCCGATACTTCAGACAAGAAAATATGATATGAATATACCTATCTTCTTATGAAGACAGCATCACAAACGCAACGTGGCCTTACCTCTGATTGGCTACCTGACTGATGATGGAAAACAGGTGTTTCTGCTACAACGGCCCTAGGGTGTGTCTGCAAACCCTCTTCATGAAAAGGGGGAAGTCAGGTTAGGTAAGGTTTTCATCGTGTTACGACAGGGAAATGTGCTACTATGACATCCCTGAAGACCTCTGGCTCAGGCTTGAGCCCATACTGCCAACAGAAGGTTCTCCTCGTGGAGGGAGACCGATTGGTGACGTCAGAAACTTTCTCAATGCTGTACATTGGATGCTGCGAACCGGATCTCCATGGCGAGCTTTGCCAGAGAAATATGGTTCGTGGAAAACCGTATATTCCCGATTCAGGCGTTGGCAGAAAAGAGGATATCTGACTGCTATCCTTAAGCTTCTTACCTTACAGGCTGACATGAACCACATCATGATTGATGGGACATACGTTCATGCTCATAAGCATAGTGCCGGAGCTCGACATACCTCTGGAATCAATCAGGCTCTCGGCCGAAGTCGTGGCGGCTTTACTTCCAAAATTCATGCGGTGGTGGATGCTCTCGGTAATTTGCTGGCTTTTACTGTCACGGCAGGACAATACTCCGAGTATCCACATATGGGTAAGTCAACGCCAGCAACGAACTATGCAAACAAAGCATCTCCACTTCTGTTTCTGGAATCCGCTCCCTCAGGTTGCGTTATGGAGTTGCTTCCATGAAGAAGCTCCTGACAACTTTGGAAAATCGGCAGGGACAGCTCGCGCCACAGCCCACCACCTCAACATTATCAAAACAAAAGCAAGGCATTTCCCGAATGCATACTTTCTCTCTATTTCGATTCAATCGATCACGATATTGCCCCAACTGATACTTCTGCTCTTTCCATTTTCAGATATAATGGAAAAATATCGAACAGACCTTTTCATTCCATTTTGGATTCTCTCTGTTAATCAAGGGCCAATATTTTATAGGAGAAACTCCCCATCCAACCTCTTCATCCCATAGCCTGTTCCGTAAACTCAAAGCTTTTAAGCTGCAATTGTCCGTCCTGATAATGTACTATGACGTGGAATCTGGCCTCTTTCCATATGATTTCCTCGCCGTCAACCTCTCTGAAACGCTGAAGACTGCCAAACATTTCCCAGTGGTTTTCGCCTATGGGCTCTATCATCTCCACGTTGGCATAGCCTGGCAGCAAGTCATCCGAGGACAGGTTGCATACATTGCCCGTTTTATCGCTTAGAACGGAAAAATCAATAAAATAACCGTTACCATCAAAGTAGGTCCCCTCGAAGTCTTCGTATCTGCTCACTTCCTGACCGAAGATGGTTCGGGCAATCTCTTCCACCCCATCCTTCGGCACATAACCCTGATATTCTTCAGATATACCCTGGAAAAAATCAGGATGTTCATCACGATCCAGACCACAGACCGAGCCTTCAGACAGGATGAGGAAAAAAAGCGCATCCCGGCACAGCTCGTTCTGGGATTTATGAGCATTCTTTGTCAGACCCATACTCCACAGGACAAGCAAATTATCCTTCATGACGAACTGTTCCGCTCGGGACGGGAGTATTCCTTCCGCGAAAGTGGGCAGGGGGCAGAGCAGCTGATACACCAATACCATCAAAAGCAAAACCTTGTTCATAATTCGCCTCGCTGAAGAAATTTACTGTGCGTTGAAGTCGAGGGAAAGGATGCACCAATGCCTGCCCGTCTTTTTGGCGATCAGGCGGAATGTATCCCGCTTGGTTACGCGCAAGATATCGCCTTCTGCCTGATACAGGCCCCGCACTTCGCCTTCCATGACCCATGTGTCATTTTCAGGGTACAGATTAAACGACTGGGCAAAAGCCCCATGCTCATGGTACAGAGGCCAAGACTCGAACAGCCGGACATCATCAACGAACAGCCCTTCCTCCTTCCGCAGGAAGTAGTCGGCCTGAGGTAGGGCGGACTTGTCGAAGGGCCAGCCCAGCCACTCCTGCGCTACGCTCTCCAATTTCGCAAACGGAACATAAAGCCTGTACTGCTCTGGCACTCCGTTAAAAAGTCGCAGAAGTTTCCGCTTATCCTCTTCATTGTCACACGCCTCGGGAAAATTCATGATGCCTTCATTTGAGGCCATCACTAGGAGCTGAAGCGCTGTGCGCGCAACGAAAGAAGGAGAAAGCTGTCCGTTTTCCACCAGACCGAAGGTTTCCGGTCGTGACGTGTCTTTAGGATTCCGCTCGCCGATACTGACACGCAGTTTCCAGAACGAGACCACATTGTCCAGCAAAAGCAACCTGTCCGAGCGACTCATCAACTTGGCCACATTGTTCAGCTCGCGTACTTTCTCAGAATTGACCGGCAGGGGAGGTCGGGGGCGTATGGCATCTTTGCCAGCACGAACCGGAGCTGCGATGCTCAGACACAGGAAAAAACACGCTGCGGACAACAACAGGCGTGTGCGTATGTCTTTCATGGTTCCCTCCTCAGGCATTAAATATACTACCAGTTAGTAGCAAGTTTACCCTGAAAGGGGGCGGCTATGCATCATCCTTGTGATGAGAAAGGGACAAAACATCTAAGGAAAGTGGAATCATCATGAAGATGAAGCGGGCTTCTGACGTCCTTCTTCTGCTTTCAGGATTCTACCGCAGTGCTTCGGGACGTCCAGTCTTGCCGCCTGCCCGCCATCATCTGGGTATAGACCCTCATCTCGTGACGGGCAGGAGCTCGGAGAAAAGTTCAAGGAAGTAGGATGGGACGGCAGCGAACACTTCGTCAAATTCCCCACCCTGAGGAACCTCACAGGAACTTGACCGCCTGCTGCCCCCCCCCCCCTGACGGAACGTCGGGACGCCTCATACGCTCATGATGAGCACAGGCATCCCAAATACCAACGAAGTTCAGCCTGAACAAAAAGTGCTCCTCACGGGGAGCGCCTTCTTTGTTAGTGGACAGGACGCATGGGACGTTTCACTGCTGAAAGACCGAACCTTGGACACTCCCTTGCAAAAAG
>NZ_JBNPLS010000064.1:0-3229 GCF_050313595.1 Desulfovibrio sp. SGI.169
TTAATAAATTTGAAATAACGAAAACTATATTAATAAACGATAATAGTTTAAATGATATTCAAAATTATTATAGATATTTTTTTATTAATGAAATAGGAAATAATAGAACAATGTGCTTAATAGATATGTCTGGCAAAATAATTTTTCCAAATAATAAGATTAATAATTTGGTACAGCTATATAATGAAAACAGTAGAGATATAAATAAAATGTCTCTATCTTTATTAGAAAAGCTAGGTATATAAGATGCAACTACTTGAAGATGTTCTTGTTTCTATTGGAAAAGAAAAGCTTAAAAATCCATCTTAAAATGCTGTTCATGTAATCAAAGTCAACAAAGATGCTCAGAATCTAATTGACGATTTGCAAAATTACCCTCATGCTTATGTCTTATCTTGTATGATGGATAGACAAATTAAGACTAATAAAGCATGGGAACTCCCATATAAAATAAAAAGTATTTTAAAAACATTTGAAATCAATGATCTGGCCAATGTATCTCAAAATGAATATATTGAAATATTTAATAAAGAGAAGCTTCATCATTTTTGTACTGACATGGCTGTAGTTTTTTCAAATGCTGTTCAAAAAATTTTTCATGACTATAAAGGTGATGCCTCAAAAATTTGGTTGAATAAGCCATCAAGTGCAAAGGTAGTTTATAACTTTCTACAGTTTAATGGATGTGGGATAAAAATTGCTACTATGGCTGCAAATATACTTACTCGCCAATATGGAATACAATATTATGACTATAAGTCTATAGACATTTCACCTGATGTTCATGTTCGTAGAACGATGATGAGGCTTAAATTGATTCCGTCTAATATAAAACTCTCTAATGGAAAATATGATACTAACACGCTCAATGATATGCTAATTTATAGGGCAAGGGAGATATATCCAGATTATCCAGGGATAATTGATTATACTTTATGGGATATAGGAAGGAAATATTGCCACCCAGAAAATCCAGAATGTGATTGCTGTGAGCTAAAATTATATTGCCCCAAATGCATTGATTAAGTTTTTATCGTATTAAAATTATTACAAATGCTTTTTTATATGCTTAGCGACTTGATAAACGGCTAATTGGCAAATCAGCGGGTTCTGAATCGCTGCTGACTGTATTGTTGATGACTGGGCGTTTCCTCCGGCTTCTTCATGTAATAATCAATAATTTCCGCTTCTTTGTTGAACTTTTTAACCTCCGGCTTGCCAAGCCTTTGTCCAATCACCCAGATGTCGCCTTGCGCTCCAAAGGCATAATCCAGAATACGTTGCAGATAGCCGATTTTTGGCGAAAGGCCGTCTGGATGAGCAGGGTACTGGGGCGTGTGCCTTTGCATTTCTTCTTCCACCTCTTTGCGAAGATAACCGGCGCAGCGCAAATGGAGCGCCGTTGTTGCTTCCAGCCTTGACCACTCCAAACCTTTATGGCGGCGTTTCACCATTTCGCGATAGGGAATGAGCGGATTTTGCAGTTTCCCGATTTTGGGAAGCTGGCCTTCCTGAAAGTGGCCGTATTTTGTGCCTGGCTTCAAAATGCGCCGCAAGCGCCAAATATCGGCAAGCCAAGGACTGCGCTGTCTCAGCCAGTCCTTGAACGATCCACATGCCAGCTTTGGCATTTTGGGCAATTCTTTTCTCGCCTGAGCCAGTTCGCGGCTGTGTTGTTTGGGTAAAAGCAATCTTGCTATACCCACAAATTCAGGCCCATATTGGGCAAGGTTTGCAAGAGCCGTTTCCTTGTGCGCCTTCTGCTTGGCATGATTTCCGCTAGTGCAATCTCGTTGCTTTTCTGGAGTTCCTCCTTCTCCATTTTATGCGCGTCCTGAGCTGTTTTGCGGGCGTTCGTGTATTCATGCCACTGCGCCTCGGCAATCTTGCTGAGCGGCTCCGGCTCAATCTTCAGCATGGATGCCGAATAGTCGCCGGGTTGGTATTCGCCAAGCCGTTTGCAGAGTTTGCCCATGCTGAATTTGCGGTCTATGGATGAAGCCTTTACCGCTATTTCTCCCACAAAAACAATCGCGCCAGAGCCTTTTTTCTCAAAGCGCAAGCCTGCCTCTTTAAGGCCAGTGTGCAGTTCTTCCCATGATGTGGCGTTATCAATAAGCTCATGGGCACGTTTCTGGGCAATGCGCTGGGCAGATTTTGCTCCGGTGTAGTTTTCAAAATCCTGCGCCTTGCTGGACGGCGGCTGCCTTTTTCTTGGCGTGTTGCGTACTATCATATTGTTTTCATCGACGCGATAGCGGGCATTTTTCTGCGGCTTCCAGCCCTGGACTTTTTCTATGGCCGCGACAATTCTGTGAGCTGCTTCAATGTCAAAGCCATTGTGCGGCTGGATTACCTGAAAAGTGTCTGGATGAACGCGATTGACCAGGATATGGGCATGGACATTTTGGGTATTGGCGTGAACTGCCACAAGCGTCTGATGGCCTTCCAGCCCCATGCCCTTGAGAAACATCTGCACGGCTTCCGTGATTTGCTGTTCTGTCGGTATCTCATTCTCGTTCCAGCTCATCATCCAGTGGGCGCAAGGCATTTTGCTCCGTATGGATTCCTCGGCCAGTGAAATCATCTCGGCTCTCTGGCCTTTACTTGTGGCGGCAATAAAATTCAGGGCGGTTGACCAGACGCACTTGTCTTTGCCTTCCTCGTCTTTCTCTGAAAGCACATAGTCAAATATGCCGCCAATCATGGCGCGCTTTGTTCTGCTCAGATTTGTTCGCTTAAATTTCTTCAGGATCATTCCTGCCGCCCAGATTGTCCATCATTCGCTGTATGGCTTGCAATGTCTTGCATATCTCCCTGACTGCCTCTTGTTGACCACTCTCACTGATTATGCCGAAGTTATGTTTGAGCAATCCGCCGAGCCTTCGTAGTTCCCTGATAGTCAGGTCATCGGTCTTTGCGATGATGGGCCGCCCTCCAAAAAATAGCCGCCGCATGTATTCCGAAACAGGAATGCCAACCTTCGCGGCGAACTCGCGCAGCCTTTCATCTTCCGCTCTGGTTATTCTCACGGTACGCCGACACTGGTAGTTTGTGACTTTATTCTTCATTGCTTTTTGCCTTCCGCGTGCGAGAAGCGTAGCGCCGAGCGCGATTGGGGTTTCCAAAGGGGCCTTGCCCCTTGGCAGGTTGGAGTGGCTGGTGTCAGCCAGCTACCAACCTGTAAATTGGAACAGGGGCCTATTTTTGGTCCCTTTAAATAAAACCA
>NZ_JBNPLS010000065.1:0-2482 GCF_050313595.1 Desulfovibrio sp. SGI.169
AAACTTTTTTCTCTCAGAGAGAGATATAGTTGCTCAGCTTCTGCCGATGTAATTGCACCACTTGCAATTTTGTTCCTGATTTCATTAAAACATTCTCCAATCGCGTCATTTAGCTGAGATTCAAGAACTAATTTTGCTCTTACAATAACATCAAATGTAATCATTCTGTTTCCCATTGAAAAACTTTTATTCAATGAAAACCAAAATTTTGATGTCAAAAAATCAATACTTGTGGCTAAAGGGATATCCTTTTCATTAAATTTTACAATAGGATTAGTAGCAATATAGTTTGTTAGTGATTTATCAGTCACAAAAAAATATTTTGCGCTATGGAATGCACAGTCGCTATGCCCTTTCCGATACGCGTTTATTAAAGTTAAATATGTAAATGCTAACGCCACTTCATTATTATCAAATGGTTTATTATTTTCTATAGATTCTTGCTCTAATTTTTTAATTATTTCAGAACTTTCAACTATATAGTCTCTTGTGTCTGGAATATCTGTTACCAAATTTATATTTTTATTTTTTAAGAAAGAGAAAAATTTTGCTTTTTTCTCTAATACATTACTTTCTTTATTGCACCCATTTACTATCGAAATCATTGCCTTTTTATCTGGATTTAATGTAACTTTATTTTGAACAACAAGACTAGCCACATAATAAAAATCGTCTATTTCAGTCTTTACCTGATCAAAATAATAAAATTTTATAATATCTCTATTTTTCTTGTTTCTTGCATTTATATTGATTTCACTTGCAAGCTGATAAAAATCATCAAATAGTTTCTTCTTATATTCTCCATTGAGTCCATATGCAGAAAAAAGTACGTCCGTATTAAAAAATAGAGATAATTCTCTATTCCAATTTCCAAGTTCATTAAAGTTTTGAGAATAACAAATACCTTGATATAAAACAAGAGCTTGCCGCATATTGCTCAGATATGATGTATAATAATCATTATCTGTTATAGATACCAAAAACGAGGAAACAATTCTTGAATGAAATGGATTGTTAGATTTTCCATATAAGACAAAATCGAATAAACACTTTATAATATTATCTTTATCTTCATTCTCCGAAATAAACTCTCCAAATTTTTCATTAGCATATGCCAATAATGCATCACATAATTCTTTATGTATATTATGTAATTCTGTAAAAACTTTATCCGCGTCATCAATATTAAATTTTGTTTTATCAACAAATGAATAACTAAATTGATTATTTCTTGATAATATTTTATCAGATACCATTTTATTACATGTTTTTTTTATAACCGCATCTGGAAAATCAAATGAGTAAAATTCGTTTACAGCATTTGTAGCCTCTGGAATTAAAAATGTATATTTATTTTGAGACAAAAGAGCGTATGAAACCAATTCTAAAATTACTTCAAGAACATTTTTATGCCTATTCACCAATGCAGAAAAAAAGACAATGATGCAATTTTTTCGTTCATATAACCTCCAATAATTTGGACAGACGTGAAAACTATTTTGACAATAAGTATCGCTTGTTCGTTCATTGCTGACTAATGTTTTATTTATATCTGATTTTCTATTTTATGGCAATCATTGCCAATTAGCTTCAAGACTCATTAACAGCAAAAAAATGGAAAAATTTCTTATCGTTGGCATAAGCAGGGCACAATGAAAGAATTTTTTATTTTCCCATGAGCAAATCGCCCGCATCAAACGATACCTTTCGCGTTCTCATGGCCGTTTCAAGGGTTGATGACAGACATATCCTCATCTGAATTATTTATTCCATCAAGTACTGTAAGCAATGAAAATATATAACTCGTGCAAATGGCCATGCAAAACACATATTTTGAATGGCTTATGATCGATGCAAGCCATATCAAGGTACACCCGCATGCTACAGGGGCACACGGTGGTAATCAACGCGCAAAAGGAGGCTCAACTCAAAGATACACCTGGCCGTGGATGCGCATGGTATGCCGGTCAGAATGCTTGTTACAGCAGGTACCGTTGCGGACTGCTCGCAGGCTTGCAAACTTGTTGAAGGGATAACTGCTGAATATCTTCTGGCGGACAAGGGGTATGACAGTGATGCTCTGGTAGGAGTCATCAATAAAAATGGCATCCAGCCAGTCATTCCGCCGCGGAAAAGCCGTAAAATCCTGATGGATTATGACGAGTATATCTATCGTCTGCGACATCTTGTCGAAAATGCTTTTCTCGAATTGAAGCGTTGGCGGGGGATTGCCACCCGATATGCCAAAAATACCGCTTCATTCCTGGCGGCAGTCCGTTGACAACACTATCCAGATTCAGGACTCATTAATTGCCAAAAAGGGAAAAAGTTCTTGTCATTGGCATGTCACAATGAAAGAACTTTTTTATCTTTCCCATGAACAAATCGCCCGTATCAAACGCTACTTTCCTCGCTCCCATGGCGTTCCAAGGGTTGATGACAGACGTATCGTCAGCGGGATTATCCATGTCATCAAGCACGG
>NZ_JBNPLS010000066.1:0-2314 GCF_050313595.1 Desulfovibrio sp. SGI.169
TATTCCACCTCTTCCAGCCTGAGATCCGTCCAGTGACGTTCCCCGGTCGCCTCGCTACTGGTATGAATTTCGTTTTTTCCCACAAGAGTTTCGTAGGAATAGCCGTTTTCGTCTTCCCAGAGAAAAAGTAGTTTTCCGTCCAGCGGGCGGTGCTCCTTCAGGCCGGGGCCGCTGGTATGGAAAATATGCAGCGTTGTGCCCTGGTCAGAGAGCAGGGAGAGCAGCTTTTTGCCATCTTGAGAAGACTCCACCTGATAGAAGGAAAGGCCGCTGGTCTGCGTGAGAGAAATATTCCAATCTTCATACACACAGGTTTGTGCAAAAGCTTCTCCATCACGCACAAGGCGCAGCCACTTGCCGATATCCGCATTAAAGGCTCCCCCGATTTTGCAGGACGGCAGACCTTCAATGCTGCTCAGAAGCTGAATTTCGATCCCCATTTCCTGTAGCTCGCTTTTTGAGCTTGCCACTTCAACGGCTGCAGCCTGACTATACGTAAAAAGGCATAGTATAAAGAGGATGAAGAACCGCATAGAAACCTCCTGCTACATAGACAGTCATGAATGTAGATGCATTATTCAATGCCAAGTTCTCTAGTCGTTATATATATGATTCATCACTTGCAAGGATGTTCATTGATCTTATCGTAAAGATTTCTATATTGATTGTGGGCTGTTCTTTGATCTTGCATAGAGATTAAACAGACACAAAAGACTAGTAAGGATGTAAACCATTTTTATAAATAGAATTCCTGATTATTCAAGAATACGGACCTGAGCCTTGATGGCTTCAGCCCGAAAATACCCCTGCTCAAGCACCCCCACGCTGCCGCTGTTTACTTCTTCGTAGTAAGCCGCCATCATATCCACATAGTTCTGCCAGGCTTCCTGCGATTTGTTCAGGTGTTCCAGGCAGGAATCAGGCCGATCGGCTTGCCTGCACATCATTCTGGCGTGACTCAGTTCTTTGTCCAGTCTGTTTTGCCAATACTTGATGGCATTGGCGTTGCACTCACGCATTTCCAGAGTGGAAGAGCTGTGCGAGACGCAGGTCTTGAAGCCGGGGGCCAATTCTTCCACTGTGTTGATGAGCGTGGAGGACGTTTGTGCCACAGGTCCCTCCTGCCCCACCAAAATGTCAGCCGGAGCCACAATTTTACCAGAATTCGGCACATAGAAATAGTTATACGAGGAAGTTTTGCCGTCCGACCAGTGTTCTAGCGTACAGTCCATCTCCACGAGACAATTGGGGCTGGCTTCCGCAAATTCGGGCAGGACGTTCTGCCCCATGGCCACATCAAGAATAATGCCGTTCTCCAGCTGCAGCTGATAACCGTAGGCGTCTTCATAGCTGACAGGCCTGATCAGCCGTCCACTGATGTGGAACTGGGCCACTTCATTGGGTGTCACGGCAAAAAACTGTCTCAGTGTACTCCTCGTGATGAAGTCCCGATTGGTATCCTGAATAAAGGTATAGTGGTATACAGCATAGCCGACGGATTCAGCCGTATACTCCGCCATAAGGATTTCCATGCTGCCATCCCCGTCCAGATCCGCGAAGTTCAGAATCTTGTGGACACGGGGAGCGGCCCATGTTGCCTCAACGTCCTTCAGAGCCACATATTGGGTCAGCAGATGCCAGCCGTTGGCATCATGCAGCATGACCACGGAATGCTGACCTTTTTGGGGATTTTGCGGGAGGGCAGGATTTTTCGCAAAAAGCGGAACATCGAGTTGCCAGCTCACCCCCTGACTCCGTGCCGGTACCATATTCTGGGACACAATAAGCAGCTCTTCCTGTCCATCCCCGTCCAGATCCACTCTATAGGCCTGCTCCAGCTGGGGCTGGGGATTCTCTACCCCCTTTTGGGTCAGATGCTGATGCACAGGTGTGGGATCACCGAGATAGGACTGGACGGGACGAGGCATGGCTCTCCAAGAAGAGGCGAGCTGCAATCCACGGGAAGTGTCTTTTTGATTTTGCTGCAAAAGCTGAGCAAAAGCTGGGTAACCGTCCAGCATATCAGCGGCAAGCCATAGGGGACCATTCTTATCATCCTGATAAAAGCCTCCGAGGCGAGTATTCTCAAAAGAAAAAACAGATGCCTTGCCTTTGCTTGCCGGGCTTGCTTGTGCTAGGGCGTGCGACTGCAAGAACAGACTTCCCAACAGACAAAGACACAGTGCCCATTTCCCGAGTTTCATATTGTCCTCCATTATGCTTGTTCTCTGTTTCTAGCGAAGCGGTAATGACAGTACGTCAAACGAGATAGCCTTCGACATGCTCTTGTTCGGTAGACTGGAGCAAAATTTTT
>NZ_JBNPLS010000067.1:0-2161 GCF_050313595.1 Desulfovibrio sp. SGI.169
ATGTATGACTAAATTCAAATGATTATCTTCAAAATTTTTATCCGGAAAATTCATTTTGGATAAGTTTTGGATAAGCATCTTGCAGAAATAGATTTCACTGGCTATCCTGCCTTCATGCAAAGCACAACTAGCCGAAAATACATAAAAACCAAGTTTGAGAGCGTTTTCTGCCGCGAGTCCGCCAAGCGTGATCCGCGCACAGGCAAGCCCGATCTCATCTATGCCTTCTGGTACGCTGACCATGAAGGCAAAGGCCACTGGAAAACCGTCGGCAGACACAGTAAAGGCAATACGTCCGTCCACAGCGAGAAAAGAGCGGGCAAAATTCCTTGCCGAGTTTGAGGCCACCGGCGTCAATCCCATTGAACGGGATAAAATCACCATCGGGGAGATCGTCGATGCCTATCTTGTCTGGGGCAGAAGCGAGGGAAAGTATGTTGACCAGCACTATAGCCAATACAGCGCCCATCTCAAGGCCAAAATTCACGCCCTGCCCGTTGTCGAGCTGACCCCGAATCTGCTCTCCAATCTCAAGGCGCAGCTCCTGAAAACGCCTACAGGGAATACAAAGCGCAAAAAGACCACTGGAAATTCCAACCCCGGAACAGGGAAGCGGAAAACTCTGGCCGGGCAGACCGTGAACAATATCTTCTCGTTCATGCGCTCCGCCATAAACCGTGCCATTGCCACCGGCGCATGGAGCGGCGTCAATCCCCTGTCCACCAGAGGCGGCACATGGAAAATGGTGACAGCCAACAATGAAAGACTGCGTTTCTTGACCAGAGAGGAAGCCAAAGCCCTTCTGGACGATCTCGAAGAGCGGCATCCACAGTTGCATGATATGGCCCTGCTTTCGTTGCGAACCGGCCTTCGGCCTACGGAAATTTTTAAACTTCGAGGGCAGGACGTGGATGCCAACGCCTGCGGCCTCTATATCATTCAGAAAGGGGGAAAACGTGTCTTCGTCCGTGTGCCCGAAGATATGATCCAGATGTTTCGGGCGTACAGGCGCAAGCCGGCGGAACCCATCTTCCAGCAGCCCCGCAAAAGGACGGCGTTTGACAAGACGCCCGCCTGTTTCCAGACAGCCGTCAGAAAGCTCAGCCGTGCACCAAAAGACGGCGACAGCCTGTACGCCGTCACCCTGCACACCATGAGGCATACCTTCGCCTCGTGGTTGGCGCAATCCGGCAAGGTCACGCTCATGGAGCTGCAAAAGCTCATGCGCCACAAGAATATTTCCATGACCATGAGATATGCTCATCTCTTCCCTGGGCAGGAAAACGAAAAGCTCTCGATTATAGGAGATATGCTGGCGAACTGAACAATTCATCATCTTGATTCCGAAGTTGGAATGCGCCCGGCTGCAATATACTCTTCCAGCACGGCGCGTTCATAGAAAACGCGCCTGCCGAAGCTCGTATATGCCGGGCCAATACCTTCCAGACGCCAGTAGGCAAGCGTTTTCTGGTGAATGCCGAACTCTTTCTCCACGTCTTTCGGGGCAAGCAGTTTTTTGTCGGATATTCTGAAGCATTTTGTGTTTTCTCATATCCTGCGAGTCGGACAGCTTCTGTAATAAGAGGAAGCAGCGCTTCCGGTGTGGAAAGAATAATGGTACGGCTTTCAAATTCCATAAAAATACCTGAAATTATTGCTCAATATAGGTTTAGTAATACTTTGCCGCCAACTCCAGCATGGAATTACAACCATTAGCCATGAGCATTTTTTCTCTATGGCGTCGGACACCACTTGTGGTCATATTCAGATAATGAGCAATCCTTGCGGTTGTGAATCCGTTAAGAGACAGATGAAAGACGGAAGTTCCCCGAGGTGTAAGTTTTATAGATGTCTTTTGGTAAGTCATCATCTCTCCTATACATCGCACGATTTCTATTGTTGTATGTACAGAAAATTTTTTGCGGACATGAAATAGATGCAGGAGTATGGGTTTATGCGACATACAGAGCCTATTGGCAATTTTTTTGGTGTTATTCCTTGCATCAAGAGATTGACTATTTTCTGTTCCTTCCGGGTAAGTTGTTCCAACATGATTCCTCCTCGCAAGGGCTGAACAAGTTCAAAAGGGATTGAGCTTTGTGTAGCATGGAGAAATCAGGCCCGGCAGTGGCCAATTTATATCCTTTTTAATTTTTGAAAA
>NZ_JBNPLS010000068.1:0-1851 GCF_050313595.1 Desulfovibrio sp. SGI.169
CTGTTTGCATCCAGAAAATCGGCCCACCACTGTAGCATCAGTCGACGTTCTTCCAGATGTTCTGCTTTATGAATGTAAGCAGCACGTACACCGTTACGTTCCTGATGGCTCATCTGACGTTCAACTGCATCGCGGGACCACAAACCTGATTCTATTAATGCACTACATGCCATCGCCCGGAATCCATGACCACAGACATCCTGGGTTGTGTCATACCCCATAACCCTCAGGGCTTTATTTACGGTGTTTTCACTGATTGGTTTACGTGGGTCATGTGCTCCCGTAAAGATCAGACCATTTTCACCAGCCCATGTCTGAAGTTCTGCCAGTATGGCTACAGCCTGTTGGCTGAGTGGCACAAGATGTGGTGTTCGCATCTTGGAGCCCCGGTATGAAAATTTTACGCCTGGCAGAGGTTCGCGTTCGGCTGGAATAGTCCACATGGCATTGTCAATATCAATTTCAGACCAGCGGGCGTATCTGAGTTCACTGGAACGAATAAAAACCAGTAAATTCAGCATAACGGCAAGCTGGGTGACAGGTTGCCCCTTGTAACTGCCAATACGCGACAAAAGTTCAGGCAGGCGAGAAAGATCAAGAGCGGGGCGATGCTGGCGTTTTACCGTAGTCAATGCGCCAGCCATATCCAGAGCAGGATTATATCTGATGATGCCAGACTGTACGGCATAACGCATTACGGCAGATTGAACCGCCCCGGAAATCCTGGAGACTAAACTCCCTGAGAAAGAGGTAAACAGGATGACTAAAAATACTCGTTTTTCCCCCGAAGTCCGTCAGCGGGCGATTCGTATGGTTCTGGAAAGTCAGGATGAATATGACTCACAGTGGGCGGCAATTTGTTCCATTGCCCCAAAGATTGGCTGTACGCCGGAGACTCTGCGTGTCTGGGTTCGCCAGCATGAGCGGGATACCGGGAGTGGTGATGGTGGACTCACCACCGCTGAACGTCAGCGTCTGAAAGAGCTGGAACGTGAAAATCGTGAACTGCGCCGCAGTAACGATATCCTTCGCCAGGCTTCCGCTTATTTTGCGAAGGCGGAGTTCGACCGCCTCTGGAAAAAATAATGCCACTGCTGGATAAGCTGCGTGAGCAGTACGGGGTCGGACCGGTATGCAGCGAACTGCATATTGCCCCGTCAACGTATTACCACTGTCAGCAACAGCGACATTATCCGGATAAACGCAGTGCCCGTGCGCAGCGCGATGACTGGCTGAAGAAAGAGATACAGCGCGTATACGATGAAAATCACAAGGTATACGGTGTGCGTAAAGTCTGGCGTCAGTTGTTACGGGAAGGTATCAGAGTGGCCAGATGCACTGTGGCACGTCTCATGGCGGTTATGGGACTTGCCGGTGTTCTCCGGGGTAAAAAGGTCCGCACTACCGTCAGCCGGAAAGCCGTTGCCGCATGCGACCGCGTAAACCGTCAGTTCGTGGCAGAACGTCCAGACCAGTTGTGGGTGGCTGATTTTACCTGGGTAAGCACATGGCAGGGCTTCGTTTATGTGGCGTTCATCATTGATGTGTTCGCCGGATACATCGTGGGATGGCAGGTCTCATCATCCATGGAAACAACATTCGTGCTGGATGCACTGGAGCAGGCGTTGTGGGCCCGTCGGCCGTCCGGCACAATCCATCACAGTGATAAAGGTTCTCAGTATGTATCGCTGGCCTACACGCAGCGGCTTAAGGAAGCCGGATTACTGGCATCAACAGGGAGTACTGGCGACTCGTATGACAACGCGATGGCGGAGAGCATCAATGGTCTTTACAAAGCGGAGGTAATACACCGTAAGAGCTGGAAAAACCGTGCAGAAGTGGAACTGGCCA
>NZ_JBNPLS010000069.1:0-1441 GCF_050313595.1 Desulfovibrio sp. SGI.169
TTTGACAAGAGCGGGCCAGCGCCGGTCACGCCAAAAGCCCGGCCTGCCGTCCGCGTAAGCCGCGAAACCGCCATCGGGACAAGCCTGACTTATTTTGTGAACAAATTGGCTCCATGCCCAATGCTGCTTGTCTCTCGGCAAAGTCAGGCCAGCTCGTTAATTTAACAGAAAAACAAATCAATCCTGTTCACCACTCGCGGGCGGCCTTGACCCACAAAACCGCAGGAAACGCCTTGAGCAGCGTTTCCGTAAAATAGTTGAGACAATATTGTCCAAAATTGAACGGAAAAATATTTAAAAATGGTCACACCAGAAACTGAAATCCTGCAAGCAAATTTTTAACATACTGTTTTTACTAATAAAAAATTAAAAAACCGTCTTGGCATGAATCCTGAATAAATTGGTGAAATTATAACAGGCTTGCAGTCTGCTGTTGAAGCAAGGAGGACACATATGCTGCGTTATATCATGATTTTGCTGCTGGCGCTGTGCATGCCCTCAGCATCCTGTCTGGCCGGGGAATATCCCGACAAAAGCATCAGAATCATCGTGCCGTTCAATCCTGGCGGCGGGGGCGAGCAGGCCGCGCGTCTGATCGAAAAGGAATTCAAGGAAGTCACCGGCCAGCCCCTGTCGTTCATCTACAAACCGGGCGGCACCGGGCTGATTGGCATGACGGAGCTCGCCCGTCAGAAAGCGGACGGCTACACCATTGGCATTCATTCCTACCCGCTGCTTGTCCTTGACAGCATTACCGGGCGCGCCAGGTATACGCTGGACAGCTTTGACTTTATCTCGCTGCTCTGCCTGGAGGAAGTGTACCTTGCCGTCAGCGCCGACAGCAGCGTCAACAGCGCGGAAGAGCTCATTGCGCAGGCGCGCGCCAATCCGGGCAAGGTCAACCTCGGCATCTGCGAAATCATGGGGCCCACGCATATTCCGGCCCTGCGGCTCAAGACGGAAAACGTGCCCTTCAACCATGTTTCCATTGACGGCGCGGGCAAGGTGGCCCCGGCGTTGCTGGGCGGTCAGGTGGATGCGGCCATTGTTCCCTCAGGCGGCGTATCAGGGTCCATCGGCAAAATGAAAGTTCTGGCCGTGTTTTCGCCGGAGCGAAGCAGGCGCTTCCCTGACGCGCCGACCCTCAGGGAACTCGGCTTTGACATCAACAGCGCCGTGGGCCGGTACATTGCCGCGCCGCATGGCCTGAAGCCCGAACATCGCGCCTATCTGGAGAACACGTTCAAGACCATTCTTGCGCGCCCCGATGTGGCGCGGCGATTCGAAAACGCCGGCTCCATCGCCACATGGAAAAACGGCGACGACCTGCGCAAAATGTTTGAGGATTACGCCCCGGAAGGCCAGGCCATGGTGGACTTCTATAAAAAATCGCAGAAGTAGCGACCTGCGTGGGGGGGGGGGGGGGGGGGCCCCCCCCCCC
>NZ_JBNPLS010000070.1:0-1344 GCF_050313595.1 Desulfovibrio sp. SGI.169
GAAGCGCGAAAATTGGCACTGTTTTGCAAATAACTTGGCACGAATTGACACCCCAAAAAACTGCCGGGCTTGGGTAAAGTCGGGCGGTTTTTTGTGGGCGGTCGTCGAGGCACGGCGGTCGCCATCCGTGTCAATATCACCTGACGGGGCAATGCGGTTTTGGATATGGCAGGACGGGCAATCGCAGCCGCTTGCGCCAATCTGTCTTGAGGAAACGAATATAGCGGAACTGCCGCCATTGTACCTTCTGGGCACGATGAAGATTTTCTTGCAGGTAGGCCGCGCGTCCGCCACGACCTTTCACGGAGGCATTGAGCTTATGGTACACCTCGCCATCAAGCAGGTAAAAAATACTGTTATGCGCCCCAAGGTACAGGAAACTGCACGCCTGATACACCACGCCAAGTCCCTTGCAACGCTCGTCCGCGAATGACTGTACCCACGCAACGCCCGGACATGCCTGGCGGATATACTTTAGGGCATAGCTTATGGCGCGGCTCTCGCTGTTGCGCGGGGCATCATCCGACAGCCACATGCGGTTGAGCTCAAGGTATTGCCCTTGTACCGTCCCCTCGACAACGTAACCGGCCCGCGCGTGCTGAAGCGCATAGCCCCATTGCAGCACGCCCTCAAACACTCCCTCCCGGTACACGGCGAGATGCAGGTAGCTGTTGTTGACGACTTTATGGCTGTAATGGTGTTGGATAATGACCTGACGGGCCAGCGGGCAGGGAATCTGCGCCACATAGAAATCGGCGCAGCCAAAGCCCTGTGGGCAGGTTGCCCCCATTATATATCCTGTGGGGCCGTCTGCCGGGGGCAAATACTCACTCAAAGCAGGGGGATGGTAAGGTTTGCGGTGCAATGCCATGAGACCTCCGGGGAGGCTCATGGCCTGCATGGCTGGGACTCGTGGTCCTCAGGGTGAAACTATCCTGCCTTGGCCGGCGGCTGCCCTTGCCTGTTTGCAGTCGTGGCCCGCAGGGTATTGTAGGCCCCGCAACGGGGGCACTTGTGAACGATGTGGGCGTCACGCGCCCAGCCTCTGGCCAGCAGCTTGTGGCACTGGCCGCACCTGATCTCTGTGTCTGTCGTCTCCATGGTCTCGTGTTGATGTTGCGCCCCAGGATGTACCCGGATAGACTGCTCACACCCGCCCAAAAGGGTAAGCAGGCGGATACTCCGCGGAACAGTTCCCCCTGTCCGTGGGGCCGCGCCAGCCGTTGGCGAGTCCCCGAGCCTTACGGATGGCGACAGTGGTTCCGTTGGCTGACTGTGGCGTTAACCAATTACTGTCTCTATCCGTAGCTTCCTGCGTCGCAACGGCTAGAGCGTGGCGGGCTT
>NZ_JBNPLS010000071.1:0-1317 GCF_050313595.1 Desulfovibrio sp. SGI.169
GCCTCCTGGGCCGCACATGCCCCACATGCGGGCATACCCTGCATCCCGTCCTGGTTGACGGGCGTCTTGTGTGGGTCTGTCCGCTTTGCGGAGTGACACGGTCATGAGCTCGGCGACCAGCACCAGAATCAACCTTTAAGGCGTGAGCCACCGTTCTTTTACAATCACAGAGAGATAGACCGATAAGGCACACAAAAGGAGGCTGCCATGCCCATTGTGTGCCTGAAGTACAAACGGAAGCCCTGGCTGGTCAAATACCGCGAGCCGTGGAGCGGTAGACCACGCCAGCGGGCATTTGCCGAGGAAGCCGACGCCCGTGCCTTTGAGGCGACACAGGCCAGGCTCTACGAGAGGGAGCGGGCCATCATCAGGGCCGCGCGGCGGCGAAAATCCCAGGGCCATGCGGCAAGCCCGACGATTGCCGAACTGCTGGACCGCTACCTGGGCAGTCTGGGCAATCCGTCCACCAGGGCTGCCAGCGCGTATCATCTGCGGCTGTTTGCGGACATCTATGGCCCGCGCAAGGCTCATTGTCTGACCCTGGAAGATGTGGGCGCGTTCCTTGTCCTCCAGCAGCAACGCGGCGTGGGGAGAGCCACCGTCTGCCGCCGTCTGGGCATCGTCCGGGCCGCGTATAACTGGGCAACCCGCTGGGGATTACTGCCCGTCAATCCCCTTGCCGGTCTGCAACTGACCACCCCGGCGCCACAGACGCCGGACCCGCCCACGGCCCGCGAGGCGCGAATGCTCTATGCAGTGGCCGCGCCACATGTGCGGCGGGTCATTGCCCTGGGCATGGCCACCGGCGCGCGTATCGGGCCGAGCGAGCTTTTCCGGATCCGCTGGACGGACATTGATACGCGGGAGGCTGTGCTGCGCATGCCCAATGCTGCCAAGGGCGCGCGGGCCGAGGCCCGCGAAGTGCCGTTGCGGCCGGATATAGTGCGCCTGCTGCGGCGATGGGAAGTGGAGGACGCGGCCGTGGGCTGCCCCTGGGTCATCCACTACAAGGGACGCCCCGTGCGCAGCATCAGCCGGGCGTGGCGCAATACGTTGCGCCGCGCGGGCATTGAACGGCGCATCCGCCCCTATGACCTGCGTCACGCCTTTGCCAGCCGGGCTCTGGATAATGCGGCGGATCTCAAATGCGTGGCCGAGATCATGGGCCACGCCAACGAAAAGATGATTGTGAGATTTTACCGCCACACCAGCGCCAGGGCGCGCCGCAAGGCGGTAAATGCGGCCCCGCCACTGGGGCTGGAGTAGCTTTTGGCAGAGGCGGGGGCGCATGGGGCGCCCCCGCCGACGGGCCTGGGA
>NZ_JBNPLS010000072.1:0-1309 GCF_050313595.1 Desulfovibrio sp. SGI.169
GGTGATAGGAAAAGGGAAAGGCTAATCGCCAAATAGCTCCTCGTAGACCTGCTCTGTTTGTTCGTCGGTGAGATTGCTTGTCTTGTCCGTTGAAATCGAATCCCTCGTTTCGTTGAAGACTTTGGAGTCTATCAGGTAAAAGATATCTCCATCGTAGTATGACAACCACTCAAGGGCGTACAACGCTATAGTGAGATCTTCAATGTACGCGCTTTTTAGCTGCTCACGGTTAGCACAACGCTTTATGTCCTCTTTCGAGAGCAAAGCACGGCGTATTGTTTTTCCTCGCTCCTTTTCATGTCGTTTTATGCTTATGAGAATCTTTTTAGCGCATATTTCATGTTCGTATGCCATGTTTACCTCATTATAGATGTTACTCTAATGTCATTTCAGATGATTTTTGAATTAATTCTATACTCAATGGTTGTAGTGGTAGACGATACGTAAAAAGTACGTTATACCCTTCATCTCCGTTATCATAACGCAATCCGGAAGGAATACGTCGAGATTTATCAAATGGAATATCATATCTATCAAATATCTTTCTAATTTTATCTGCATCTATCATACCAACATTGAATGCTATTGGATAAAAAGTCATTGCTGTTAGATATGGAAGTAAATCTCCAGAATTTTTATGCTGTAAACATATATATCTATTTATATAATTATTATTTCCTTCATTATATACAACTAGTTGTGCAAAAGAATTTTTAGGGTCTTCCTCTACTTTTAGGCCATGTTTCTCAGCATAGCTCTTTGCTACTTGAACTGCTTCTTCCCACGGCATACCAACTTGAAGACCAAAAATCTTTGGCCCTCTGGCTTCTTCTGCTTTTGCACCAGCAAAAGAGGCAAGAACGGACCGTAGCCAAGGCCAAAAGTAGAGGTGCGCGTCGAAGCATGATTTTCTCCTTGGTTTTTAGGTGTTAGCTGGCCTGTTCCAACAGTGTTTACTATGGTTACATATGAGGGTCAAGTCTTTTCGAGTATTCTAATGGAATGGAAGATTATCCTCTGCTAAATCAAGCTCTTGCAAGAATCCTAAAGGCTAAACGGGAAGAGCTAAATCTCAGCAAGCGAAAGCTGGCCGAAGCAGCCAGGCTTGAACGTGTGTATTTGATTCAGCTTGAAAAGGGGGAGAAGCGGCCTACCGTCAACGCCCTGTTCTTTTTGAGCCGTGCGCTCGGTATGAAAGCAAGTGAAATGCTGGTAGCCGTTGAGATGGAAATTGAGAAGATGGGGAGAGATTGATTGTCTTTTCTCATCATAAACCATTCCATAACATTTAGCTGGTCGGAATCACTCC
>NZ_JBNPLS010000073.1:0-1282 GCF_050313595.1 Desulfovibrio sp. SGI.169
TCCGATTTTTATGTATGTTATGCCGAGGTTGTGGGGAGTCAACGCTTGCAACAAGGGAAACAAAATACCTTCAAAATAGAACAGAATAATGCCTTGCAGCGTCACTGGCTTGGGCGATTCGGACGCCGAACTCAAATTGTTACTCGTTCCCTGGATATGTTGAATAAATCTCCGGCGTTATTTCAACGATTTCGAGTTAACGGCAATATTGAAGAACTTTTATCATTATTAAAGTGACTGTTTTCTTGCGGCAACCACTTGACAAAGCATACTGTTCGCATTATGGTCACGACGTTGTCACCATCGTCTATCCGGTTAGGACGGCGGCCTCTCAAGCCGCTAAGACGGGTTCAAATCCCGTTGGTGACGCCAGGCAATCAGAAGGTGTAGGGTTTCGCTTCACGCGAGATTCTGCACCTTTTTTTTTCCGCTTGACTTCCCCACCGCCTTAAAACTCTCGTCCCGTATAGCTTCCCTCCGACAAGTGATACCCTCCCCCGTTTTGTCGGGAGGATGATACGCCAAACGGCGTTTTGGGGAAATACCCGTAACCAGGGAGGCATGCTATGGATAAGGATTTTCTGAATTTCGCTGCTACGGACGCTTTCCTTCAGGCGGAAGACGGCTTCGCCGTCCCTGTCGATCCCGACCTGGCGGATGCTCTGGGCGCGCTCCCCGGAGAGATGCCGGAATCTGAGGCATAAGGGAGATGCCATCGTGGCGGCAATGGATATTGCGTAGCGAAACCGCCCTGCGGGGCGGTCGTCCGGTGGTGGCGCGCCGGGCCTGATGAGCAGCCAAAGGAGGCAAACATGAAGAGGCATCAGGAAAACAATATGTTGCTGCTGGACGACATTTACGAATCCAGGGATCCGGCGGTGAAAAGCTACATCATGCAGGTCATGGAAGAGGAAATGGACAAGGCACAGGAACGCGCCGTCGTCCGTGTGGCCCAGAAGTTCAGGCACCTGCTTTCTCCCCAGATGCAGCAGACCCTGGCCGCGCAGTATCCGGTAACGGCGCTGGCGGCCTCGGCCTGAGAACGGGATAGAGCGACAACGGAAAAGCACAGAAATGCTGAGGCAACGGAACATATGAACTAGGCACAGGACTCATTAATTGCCAAGAGGTAAAGAAGCGCGTAAGTTGCTGCCACGGAGGGCACAATGAGAGAGCTTTTTTACCTTTCCAATAAGCAAATTGAACGCATCAGACCGTTTTTTCCCGTTCGCATGGCATTCCGAGAACTGATGATGTGAGGGTAGTCAGCGGCATCATATAT
>NZ_JBNPLS010000074.1:0-939 GCF_050313595.1 Desulfovibrio sp. SGI.169
GCCTAGAGCTTGCGTATGGAGCGCGCGGCGTCCACCCTGCCCGAGATACGGCGCAGGGCGCTCGCAAGGCCGTCTTCGCGCGCCGCCAGAGCCATGCGCGCGGCCAGGCGCAGTGTGGCTGGCAGGTAGAGAAAGGCCAGCGCGCTCCACCGTTCCCGCCGGGCCAGGTCGCGGGCGAAGAGCCGGCGGAAGCCGCGCCCCATGCGCCGGAAGTCCTCCAGATAGCTGAAGACCTCCACCTTGTGGTGCCAGCTTTTGGGGTGCAGCCGCCAGCGGGTCAGTTTTTCCGGCACAAAGGCAAAGGGAACGCGCGCGGCGAGCTGCGCCCAGACCCACCAGTCCAGCCAGCGGGGCACGGGCGTTTGCAGCGAGATGTCGCGCAGCGCGGCTGTGCGGACCATGGCGCAGGAAAAGGTGGGAATTTTGTTTTCCAGCAAAAAGGGGCGGACGTCGCCCGCGGCGCGGCCCTGTCGGGCGTGCCAGCGCATGACGCGCGGCACATAGGCTTCAAACCAGGCGGCGTCGGCCCCCGGCATGATGAACGGGGCGACGTCATTGCAGACCACGCCCGCGCCGTCCCCCGCCGAAGCTGAAGGCGCGGTCCGTTCCGCCGCCTGGAGGCGGCGCTCCAGACACCGCGGCAGCCAGAGGTCGTCTGCCTCCAGAAAAGCCGTCCAGCGCCCCCGCGCCTCGGGGATGGCCAGGGCCAGGCTGGCGGGCAGCCCGTGATTTTTGCCGTCCGCGTGGGTCAGCAGGCGCAGCCTGGAATCGCGCGCGGCAAAGGCGCGGGCCACAGCCAGCGACTGGTCGGTGGAGCCGTCTTCCACCACCAGCACTTCCAGATTGCGCAAGGTCTGGCGCAGCACGCCGCGCAGCGCGTCCGGCAGGTAGCGGGCATAATTGTAGCTGGGAACGATGACCGTGACGGCTGGGGCGGAC
>NZ_JBNPLS010000075.1:0-783 GCF_050313595.1 Desulfovibrio sp. SGI.169
CGGCCTATGACAAAGAGCTTTATAAACAGCGGCACAAAATAGAAATCATGTTGGCAGGCTCAAGGATTGGCGTAGAATTGCCACGCGATATGACCGTTGTGCCCACACCTTCTTTTCCGCCATTTGCATCGCTGCCATTGTCACCTTTTATATTTAATGAGTCCTGAACCTAGGGAGACATTCACTTTTTTGATGATTTTCTGAAAAATTCGTTTTGAATTCCAGTTAGTTGGAATAAGACTTTCATTGGAAGTGTGAATATCTCCGCTTAGGTGGACACTTGCCAAGTCCGTGGGGAAGGCTTATAGAAAAAGGGAACTCCGGTTCCTGCTACGAACAGAAACCGGAGCTGGCGCGGCGCGTTACAGCGCCCCGCACGGCTGCCAATGGTTACATTTTTTCACAGCCCCGACCCATCGCGACAATGGGCCGGGGCATTCTGCTATCTGGCGTCAGACGCCAGAAACAGTACCACAGCCAAGGCGATAAGCGAGACCATGATCAAACGTCTCATGGCCGTGCTCCTTTTCCGGCTTGCGCCGCGCCGAGCGCAGGCATTTCAGTGAAAAGAAGCAACCGTGCGGTTCGCGTTATAGCCTATCCCCTTTCACCTCGCAAGACGAAACGCATAGAAGCGCTCATCGGACATCAGCCCAGGCGAAACGTGAACTATGTCGGGCTGTTCCGTTCCCAAGCTCAAAGTCTTTCCCTTTCTTTTCTGCGCCCTTTCACTCGCCTTCAGCATCGGACAACCTCGCCCCGAGTCCTTCTCGATTTTTTCAA
>NZ_JBNPLS010000076.1:0-756 GCF_050313595.1 Desulfovibrio sp. SGI.169
GGATGAGTCAAGGGCATGGGCGTATGCCCCAATTGATTTTGACTCCGCCCGTGTGGCGCGCAGCGGCACAGAGACAGTGCCGTCCCATATCCGGCAGCCTGTCATCATATACTTGGGACGCCCGGCTGTGGCGTCATCATAAGGGGGGCAAGCATGAGCTCTATCATGTACACATATGACTTACGCACCGGCGAGTTTACTGGCTCCCGTCCGGCACAGGTTGTGAATGGCAAGCCACTGACAAAAAGTGCCTGTGCCGCGACAACTCCCCCGCCTGATGCTATCCCGGACGGACATGTTGCCCGCTGGACGGGCGATGCCTGGGAGGTGGTCGAGGATCATCGGCAACATACGGACGCCGCGGGCGGCAGGCAGGGCGGCACGCCCTACTGGCTGCCCACAGAAGGCGACGACTACACCAGCCCCCCGCGCTACATGGACACGCTTGGGCCGCTCCCGGATGGCGCAGTGACGGAGCGCCCGGAAAAGCCCTTGTCCGTCATCAAAAATGAGAAGGCGCATGAAATCAGGGAGGCGTGTGATGCAGCCATTGTGGCCAGTCTGACCATGCCCTCGGAGACTCCCTCCTCATTGGAGGTCACAATGGCTGCCGCCTCCCTGGCCGCCATTGACCCCGATGGACCGGATACCTTGCTGGCCCTGCACACAGCCCGGCGTGACGAGCTGCTGGCCGCTGTCGCGGCGGCGGAATCTCCCGCTGACCTGGCGGCAGTGGAGGTCAGCTATGCCGTCTAG
>NZ_JBNPLS010000077.1:0-715 GCF_050313595.1 Desulfovibrio sp. SGI.169
GGGGCTGTCCTAGTTAAGACTAATGTTTTGCTTGTTTTACCCAATAAGTTAGCTGAGTTAGGAGCTGTTTATGATTGCCTCCATTGAAACGCCATTCGCATTCCTTGAGGAACCAGTAAAAGTGTTCAGGCTTGATACCGTTAAAGCGACGCAAGTGCCTTTTGGCCTGATTCCAAAAATTTTCTATTCCATTGATATGATTATGCTGTTCCGCAAACTTCTGGGAATGATTGATGCGATGATGATGGAATCCGTTGATATCCAGGGCATTGTAAGCTGAAAATGTATCCGTATAGACTATACTGTCGGGTTCCACCTGTTCTTTGATGATGGGGAGAAGTGTTTCAGTGCGGGCATCAGGAATGATTGCCGTGTAAACTCTGCCGTTTCTCTTCAGTAAACCAAAAACAGCTATTTTTCCGGCAGCTCCCCGTCCTCTTTTACCTTTTCTTACACCTCCAAAGTAACTTTCATCGGCTTCTATTTCACCGGACAGTCGATAACTGGGGAGATGCGAAGCAATGAGACGTCGCAAACGCATGAAATAGGATCTGGCTGTGTTACGGTTTACTCCTACCATTTCTCCGGCAGCCCTTGCCGTGGCACCAGCCACAAAAAATTTTATGAGTTCGGCCTGTTGCCGATAATTTAGTCTGCTGCGTCTTTCATACATGGTCTTATCCTAGCTCTTTTTTCTTAGCTAGGACAGCCCCAA
>NZ_JBNPLS010000078.1:0-675 GCF_050313595.1 Desulfovibrio sp. SGI.169
TCTCCTGAAACGTGCGAACCAATGCCGTTGTCTTCCATTATTCTGCTCAAGGTACACCGTTTGTGATTTACTCTGGCAGAGTTTGCCGGCAGCTATCACTTCAGGATATACTCCCCAGTTATCTGTGCAGAATAGCTCAACTTGCCATCTTGAAAGACGTTCAATCAATTTTGATAACGTTGCTTTATCCCTTCCTCCACACTCCCAGTCGATGAGTTCTCCAGTCTCTCTACGATAGGCTTTCCATATCCATAACTTGTTTTTTTGACTTTATATAATGCCACATTTCATCGAGTTCGACGAGAATGGCATCACCAGGCGCAGGTTTTTCATAGTGTGTTTTGGCGAATGTCTTTATCCACTTCAAAACAGCAGTCGGAGAAACCCCAATGAGCCTGGCTATAGCCCGTATGGAAAGCCCAAGCGTGTACAAGGTTACTGCCATGGCCTTTTCTTGTGCAGGCCGACCGCGAGGAGTTAGCCTGGTAAACTGCAAAGAACAGGATTTACACTTATATCTTTGTTTTCCTTGAACTTTTCCATTCTTTACGACTTCTCTTGACTGACATTTAGGGCATGGCGGTTTTTCGTTCATGTAATTTTATAGCACATAAATGTCGCGAAGTCATTAGCCTGTGAACACCCTCACAGAAAAAAGTGGCTATCACCAGAAAT
>NZ_JBNPLS010000079.1:0-665 GCF_050313595.1 Desulfovibrio sp. SGI.169
GCCCCTCACTGGAATAAAATCACAAAATTTGACCGGCGTATTGCGGAGGAAATATGGGAGCAGTCCAGCTAAGCCACATCAAAGCCTATATTTCTAACAACTTCAGGAGCCTTATCGACCTGAGTGATGCCCGCTCTGATAGTGAGCGTGAAGCTCTATTGCTTACACGCGGGCTAGCTGCAATGGCGATACAACTTTTATCTGGAATTTCTTTTGATACTGCGGCTGCATCAATAACAGACGGCTTTAATGACGGAGAGATTGATGCAATATATCACGACATTACAAAGAAGGAACTTCTATTTGTCCAGTCAAAGTGGTCTGACGATGGCGGCAAGACCATTTCTCAGGGCGATAACCTTAAGTTCATTAATGGACTAAAGAGCATCATTCGTCCAGATTTTTCACAATTCAACGACAAGATAAAAAGCAGAGAGACAGATATTACGTCATTTTTGTATGAAGCTAACTATACTGTAAAAATAATTATAGCACATGTTAGCAACGATAGCATATCAACTCATTGCATCAATGACATCAATTCGTTTCTTGATGAAATGAATGATACTAGCGATTTATTTTCTTTCGAAGAAATCAATCAGCGCAAGCTACATAGATTTGTACGCGATGAGGGTGAACAGAGTATTGATATTGAAATAGATTTA
>NZ_JBNPLS010000080.1:0-652 GCF_050313595.1 Desulfovibrio sp. SGI.169
CCTCCTGAAACGCGTAAACCAATGTCTCTGTCTTCCGTTGTTCTGCTCAAGGTACACCGTTTGTGATTTGCTCTGATAGAGTTTATCGGCAACTATCACTTCAGGATATACTCCCCAGTTATCCGTGCAGAACAGCTCAACTTTCCACCTTGAAAGACGTTCCATCAATTTCGATAGCGTACCCTTATCCCTTCCTCCACATTCCCAGTCAATAAGCTCTCCAGTTTCTCTACGATAAGCTTTCCAGATCCATAGCTTGTTTTTTTTGACCCTAGATAATGCCACATTTCGTCGAGTTCAACAATGATGGCATCACCGGGCGCAGGTTTTTCATAGTGTGTTTTGGCGAATGTCTTTATCCACTTCAAAACAGCAGTCGGAGAAACCCCAATGAGCCTGGCTATAGCCCGTATGGAAAGCCCGAGCGTGTACAAGGTTACTGCCATGGCCTTTTCTTGTGCAGGCCGACCGCGAGGAGTTAGCCTGGTAAACTGCAAAGAACATGATTTGCACTTATATCTTTGTTTTCCTTGAACTTTTCCATTCTTGACGACTTCTATTGATTGATTGACATTTAGGGCATGGCGGTTTTTCGTTCATGTAATCTTATCGCACATAAATGTCGCGAAGTCATTAGTTTATCAACACCCTC
>NZ_JBNPLS010000081.1:0-649 GCF_050313595.1 Desulfovibrio sp. SGI.169
TTCAAGTGGTGTGCCACCACTACTTGGAGCCGTTTTCTTTTTCCTGCTCTTTTTTCAGTCGCGCTATCGCTTCCAAAAAAATTTCTTTCATTGTCTTACCAGCCATAGCCGCAATGATTTTTGCCTGTCGGTGCTCCTCCTCAGTCACATTGATGGTTAGGGTTTTTCTGGGTGACATAGAACCTCCACGTCCAAGGCTTTAGCCTGTTTAGCTGATAGCAGTCAAGAAAAATTTGCGCGGCGGTTGGCACTGGGAAAAATGTTTCTTAGAATATCGAAGACGATGCGGCAGGAAAGATTAGGAAATTTAGATTCCCATTATTGCCCAAATTATAAAACATATATAGGAGACAAAGCATGAAGGAATTTCCTGAATACAGAGTCTATAAAGCCAGACGGTGCGATATAAATTTAGCCTGTGCTTGGATTTCTCCGTACACTAATTCTCAAAACTTAGGTTATCCGAGAATAGCGAGAATAACAAGAAAGCTCGATGACGGGAAAGAGCTATATTGTTATGCTCAATTGAGAACTATAGATCAGACAGTTGGAGACCATTTTCTTTGGAATATTATCAAAAATGAAAAGAGAAAAATTATTTTATTATCTGAATATTATATAAATATTATAGGTATAGAAAATTCAAAAT
>NZ_JBNPLS010000082.1:0-634 GCF_050313595.1 Desulfovibrio sp. SGI.169
AAATAATGCACGGGCAGCCAAACCTGTTCCAATAGGTTTAGAAATGAGGATAGCATCTCCCTCTTTCGCGCTTTGCTTTCTCAGTATATTACCTTCTATTTTGCCTATGACGGAAAGACCAATCAGGAAATTATCACCAAAAATGCTATGTCCTCCAACAATATTTACGCCTTCATTTTCACATGCGACAAAAACACCTTTTAGAAGAGCTTGACGCTGTTCGTAGGTCGATGTCTTTGGGACAATTGATGTTAATAAAGCATGCGTAGGAGAACCGCCCATAACATAAATATCACTTATGGCATGAAGTGCAGCAATTTTACCGCCAATAAAAGCGTCGGTTCCAACTATTGGGCCTATATCAGTAGTAAATAAAATATTCTGTCCATTGAGTTCAATGATGGCTGCATCTTCAGGTGCCGAAGCACTTGCACTACTTGATGTGCGAATAATGTCTTTTATATTATCTATGAGTGAAATGAGTTCCAAGCCAGGAATCTTGGCCAAGCAACCACCGGATTCGCATTGAGTAATAGAAATATTAGCCTCTGAATGAGCCATGACAGCCTCCTATGTTACTTTAAGCGAATCGGAGCAATTCCCTCTCCGAAGCAGCCCCTTCGTCAATTTTTTC
>NZ_JBNPLS010000083.1:0-633 GCF_050313595.1 Desulfovibrio sp. SGI.169
ATGGCACTGCCGGCAAGAGGGAATGTATGGGAAGTCCCCCTCCCGGTTCCTTTCGCGGGAGGCGAGGGAGGAACCGGGAGGGGGAAAGGGAAGGCTGTCGCTAGCTTAAGCGGTGATCTCCAGATTGCCGGTCACGAAGTCTGTGAGATCCACGCCGGCGAGATCAATGGCAAAATCTTTCCCGTTGGCGAGCACCGCAGCGGTATTGGAAACAGTATAGACTGTAATGCCTGTTTCGGTCTGCACGGCAACGCCGGCCTTGTTGGCGGCGGAGGCGCCAAACTTGATTGACGCGAGGTCAACATCGCCAGCTTTCAGAAGAAGAATGGTGTCATCAGCAACAGTGATTGTGCCGGTTGCCACAGTGTAGTCCGATGTCAGATTCACCATGCTTGCTTTAAGGGCAGTATCCGTCTCCGTAAGTTGCAGCACATCCCCCCGCTTGCCCACGGAGAAGTGTTCCACGGTCAGTTTTCCAGTAGTGGGCTTTGCGCCCACGGCCACCGTATCTTGAGCGTCACTCAGGCTAAGAGTGGTAGGCGTGGTGATAGCGGAAGCTATATCCACCTTTACTGCGTCCGTGGAGCTGGCATTCCGCAGCAGGGCGTACTGGTCGACACTGACAACCACATC
>NZ_JBNPLS010000084.1:0-625 GCF_050313595.1 Desulfovibrio sp. SGI.169
TGCAAAGACTGCGGTTTTCAATTTACCCGTGACACTCCCAGAGGACGACCGGCAACGGAAAAGGCAATGGCCATCCTGCTTTATACTTTGGGCCTTTCGTTTAATGCCATAGCACGTATTTATGGAGTTGCAACATCGACCGTCATGCGTTGGGTCCGGGATTTCGCTGAAAAAACTTATGAAAAGCCTTCTCCTGGGGAAGCTGTCATCATAGAACTTGATGAGATGTGGCACTATTTACATTCAAAAAAAACAAACTATGGCTCTGGAAAGCTTATTGTCGCGATACCGGTCAACTCATTGACTGGGAATGTAGCAATCGTGACCAAAGCACTCTTGCAAGATTGATGGCAAGGCTTCGCCGTTGGTCTGTCTGGTTCTTCTGTACCGACAACTGGAAAGTATATCCACGGGAAATACCCGAGGACGACCTCATTCAAGGAAAACGGGGAACCGTGCGAATTGAACGAAATAATGCCCGCCAAAGACACTGGTTTGCCCGTTTCAAACGTAAATCTCAGGTGGTTTCAAGGTCCTTGCGAATGGTTGATCTCACAATATCTCTCTTTGCCAGATTTCATGTGAACGGGCAAAGAGAAGATATTTTATCATTCTTTTAGCAATA
>NZ_JBNPLS010000085.1:0-555 GCF_050313595.1 Desulfovibrio sp. SGI.169
GGCGAAGGCGTGGACGCGGGCCGGGCGCTGTATCAGCCAGAACATGAGGATTGGGCATATCGCGGCAGCCAGTCGGAGGAATCCCCTGACAACGATGTCGGTTTCACCATGTGGGCATATGGCGACAGTGAACGAGTACGTCATTACTCTGGAGATGACTACACTAAAATGTGGGGAATTAATCTTAAAGATGCTCCAAATATTAGTGATTTTTATGATGCCATTAGTGCGCGCTGGGATGCGGACCATGAAAAGGGCACTCTGCCTTCATCACTTGAAGAAACGTATGGAGATGCAGATGAATTTTTAAAATATATTGATCCTGATAATATTGTTGATAGTGCTGGCGTCTGGGATGATCTTGACGCTGTGGATTGGCTTGGTGAATTTTTTGAAGAAATTGGCGTTGATACTATCCGTTTATGGGATGGCGCGATTTCCTTCAATCCTAAAAGCAAGCGTATCGTCAAACTTGGGGAGTACAGCGAAGAACTTCCGGTTATTCAGGACAATGAAACAAGCGGTCAAGTGCTGTATCAGCCTGCCGGCATGAAG
>NZ_JBNPLS010000086.1:0-552 GCF_050313595.1 Desulfovibrio sp. SGI.169
TAATTAATGAGTCCTGAATCTAAAGAAAGAAGGCTCAAAAAAATTTCATCCAACACTTGACAGTACGCAAGGGAGCGCGTAAAAAGTTTTTTCGCTGAGCGGGAGTAACTCAGTGGTAGAGTGCAACCTTGCCAAGGTTGAAGTCGCGGGTTCAAATCCCGTCTCCCGCTCCAATTTTTTTATCGGCGGCATAGCCAAGTGGTAAGGCAGAGGTCTGCAAAACCTCCATCTCCAGTTCAAATCTGGATGCCGCCTCCAGAGTTTTTCACGCCTCGTCGTTTCATATATGCGGGAGTAACTCAGTGGTAGAGTGCAACCTTGCCAAGGTTGAAGTCGCGGGTTCAAATCCCGTCTCCCGCTCCACCGCCCTTTCTGCGGGAATAACTCAACGGTAGAGTGTCAGCTTCCCAAGCTGAAGGTTGCGGGTTCAAATCCCGTTTCCCGCTCCATAAAAAAGGCCCCCGGCATAGCCGGGGTTTTTCATATGCGCCTAAGGCTCTCTTGCCAGCAGCGCCCTAGGTTCAGGACTCATTAAATATAAAAGGTGACAAA
>NZ_JBNPLS010000087.1:0-536 GCF_050313595.1 Desulfovibrio sp. SGI.169
GTGACATGCTCAAACTATGCAAGCTCCCTTTTGCGTGTTCAGGCTTCAGGCAGAACGCTGTCTGCGGGCGACATCGCAGGAAGATTATGCTGGAGCGGGCCGGTAGCGGTGATCGCGTTTTTTTGCTAGCGTTGAAAAAATATCATGTGGCGGCAGGAGGTTTTTGTCATGATCTCCCCCATAGACGCTATAGACTATGCCATTGCCCATTCCGGCAGAATACCCGATGAGGCCCATTACTATCTTGCGACGCTGCCGTTGCAAGATAACAGGCCATTGATGGATCAGGCAAATTTTCATATTGTTGACAGAACCATCGGCACATCGCAGATAGGTTTTGACTATTACTATAATATAGTTACATATCGGGTTTAGAAACAGTTGAACGACATGTCGTGAATACGCATTTTGTGCGTATTGCGCTGTCGTCGCTGCGGAATGCCCAGTTCATGTCATCCAGAGCATATATAGCCATTGATCTCAAGTCGTTCTCTCTCTGTCCCTCACATATTGCCAGCAGCAAGAGATAAATAATT
>NZ_JBNPLS010000088.1:0-520 GCF_050313595.1 Desulfovibrio sp. SGI.169
TTTCTCACAGGCGGGAGGAGTTTTTATGAAATGGAACTGTTTGCAAAAACACGCAGGAACTGGTTAAAAAAGATGATCCATATGACCAGCATACCCAGTCACGACACATTTAACCGCATTTTCCAGTCAATAACTCCTGAAAATTTCACTGATTTCCTGATCAATATCACTAAACGGCTGCGCAAAGAAATTAGCGGGGAGATAGTGGCGTTTGATGGAAAGACGCATTGTGGGACGGCTTCTGAAAATATCACACCCTTGCATATGCTCAATGCCTGGGCCGTGCAAAATCGCCTTGTGCTTGGGCAGCTGGCAGTGCCTGAAAAAAGCAATGAAATTACGGCAATGCCACAACTAATGGACATTCTTGACCTTCAAGACTGTATTGTGACTTCGGACGCGCTAACTTGCCAAAAGAATATTGCCGGAAAGACAATCGAAAAAAAAAGCCGATTATGTACTTGCCATAAAAGGCAACCATTCAGAAATATACGATGAAGTCAAACTTTTTATGGATAAT
>NZ_JBNPLS010000089.1:0-485 GCF_050313595.1 Desulfovibrio sp. SGI.169
AGAGTTTGACTTATGCGGAAGTAGGGACAAGCCTCCTCATTGTGAGCTGCTCAGTGCGAGCAAGAGGAGGCTTGTCCGTGAAGAGAAATTCGAGCTTAAGCCATACGGTATGGGACTGCAAGTATCATGTGGTATGGATTCCCAAATACCGCCGCAAGGTTTTGTATGGAAAATTACGGCATTACTTGGGAGATGCGCTTCATGAATTGGCGCGGCAACGCGAAAGCCGGATAATCGAAGGTCATCTTTGTATCGATCACATACATATGTGTATTTCGATTCCGCCCAAACATTCTGTAAGCGAAGTGGTTGGTTTTATCAAAGGGAAGAGTGCCATAGCGATAGCCGGGGATGTAGGGGGAAAGGCGAGAAATTTTGTTGGACAAAGCTTTTGGGCGCGTGGCTACTATGTATCCACAGTAGGTCGTGATGAGGAT
Organism: Desulfovibrio sp. SGI.169; assembly: GCF_050313595.1. Lineage (NCBI taxonomy): Bacteria > Pseudomonadati > Thermodesulfobacteriota > Desulfovibrionia > Desulfovibrionales > Desulfovibrionaceae > Desulfovibrio > Desulfovibrio sp. SGI.169. The sequence continues at coordinate 438 of NZ_JBNPLS010000089.1, forward strand.
GTGATTCGCGAGTATATCCGCAATCAGGAAGCTGAAGAGAGGCGTCTG
>NZ_JBNPLS010000090.1:0-471 GCF_050313595.1 Desulfovibrio sp. SGI.169
AAATCCCAGGAGGCCCAGAAAGCCACGGAAGAGGCCAGAGCGGCCATGAACCAGGCCGAAGAGGCCGCGCGCAGGGCCGAAAGCGCCAAGCGGGAAGGCATGCTGGCCGCCGCCGGACAACTGGAAGGCATGGTTGACATCATCTCCTCCGCCTCCACAGAGCTTTCCTCCCAGATTGAGCAGTCGGACAGAACCGCCGCGGAGTCCGCGCAGCATCTTTCCGAAGCGGCCACGGCCATGAACGAGATGAACGCCACGGTTCAGGAGGTCGCCAAGAACGCCAGCAACGCCTCCGGCGCTTCCAGCGACACCAAGCAGAGGGCCGAAGCGGGCGAGCAGGTTGTAAACGACGTTGTGCAGAGCATCAGCGAGGTTCAGGAAGTTTCCCTGCATCTGAAGAAGGAAATGGAGCAACTGAGCGCCCATGCGCAGGCCATCACGCAGATTATGGGCGTTATTTCCGATATTGCC
>NZ_JBNPLS010000091.1:0-439 GCF_050313595.1 Desulfovibrio sp. SGI.169
GTATTTTATGCGCCTGCGACGCCTGATTGCCACGCATTTGCCCAGTTATCGTTTGTCTGGAGAAGTTGAAGCGGATGAAAGCTATTTTGGCGGGGTACGAAAAGGGAAACGCGGGCGTGGAGCCGCCGGGAAAATAGCAGTTTTCGGGTTACTGAAGCGTAATGACAAGGTTTACACGGCCATAATTCCCAACGCATGCACCGCAACGCTGATGCCGATTATCGAGGAGCGAGTTGAGCCGGACAGTATCGTGTACACTGATACTTTCAAGGCATATAATGCCCTGGACATCAGCGGGTTCCATCACCACCGAATCAATCATTCAAGGCAGTTTGCGGAACAAGCTAACCATATCAATGGGATAGAAAATTTTTGGAATCAAGCGAAAAGGCATTTGCGGCGTTTCAACGGCATTACGCCCGAACATTTTTATTGGTTC
>NZ_JBNPLS010000092.1:0-395 GCF_050313595.1 Desulfovibrio sp. SGI.169
GCTTCCAATGCAGATAACTCTGGAGAACCTTCACCGGCAATGAGCCATTCCAAGCTCGCCCCGGTTTTATTTGCTACCATTTGGAGAAATTTTGTACCGGGCTTTCTGGCTCCTCTTTCGTACCGATAAATAGTTTGAGCATTGAGGCAAACAAAGCCGCGAACTGTTCTCCGCTCAGCTTCCCCCGAACCTGTTTCAGACGACTTCCTATCGTATCCATGAGTATAAAGTTCCTTTGCCCGAAGTTTATGCTGAACCTTATACTGGACTTTTGACGATACCGTTTTGGTTCAAATGGCGCGCGGGCGGTTGAAAAAGAACGTGAGAAATCAGCCATAACAGGCCGCCCTCATTTTAGCAATGTCAATATGTTTAGATTCAGGACTCATTAATTG
>NZ_JBNPLS010000093.1:0-362 GCF_050313595.1 Desulfovibrio sp. SGI.169
AGCCCAAATCGACGAGTCCGTCATAACCTCGCCAGCCATCGGAATGAATGACGCTTTCAAGGTCTACACGGCCACGTATGATGCCCTGGAGGGTGGCTCTGGAGCAATCAGGAACGATTTCCGTATAGACTTTATCCTTGCGTTTGAACAGACCAAAAACAATGGTTTTTCCGCGTGCTCCACGACCTCTGACGCCCCTGACCCGGCGAGCGCCGAAGTAGCTTTCATCAACTTCGACTTCCCCTTTGACGGGAGACTCCGCCTCGCAATAACGGGCAATTCTTTCCCGGAAAGCCGTCACATACCGGTTGATGGTGTTTCGGTTAACACCGGACAATTTCGCAATCTGTGAAGCTGTCAAA
>NZ_JBNPLS010000094.1:0-327 GCF_050313595.1 Desulfovibrio sp. SGI.169
GCTGGTTGACCGGAGGCATTACAAACAGCATGGAGTTTTGAATTCAGGCCGCCTTTTGCGCGTCCGATGCATCGGGAAAAGCCCCTTTTTTCAGCGGGCTCGCTGCTGTTCCGTGGGCCTTGAGATGGGTTGAGTCAGTCATCACGCGTGTTGTAGAGCCATTTTTCTCAACAAGTTCCGCAAAAATCTTATTAAAGACGCCCAATCGGCTCCAGCGGATAAAGCGATTGTAGAGAGTTTTGTATGGCCCATACTCACGCGGGGCATCTTTCCATTGCGGGCGTGCTTGATGACGTGGATAATCCCGCTGACGATACGTCTGTCATC
>NZ_JBNPLS010000095.1:0-305 GCF_050313595.1 Desulfovibrio sp. SGI.169
GACACCGCCTTGGCGGCTTCGGCCATGGCATTGGCGGTTTGCCGGGACATGTCGTTGACCGTGCTGATGGAGCGGTTGATCTCCTCACTGGCGGCGGACTGTTCTTCGCTGGCGGTGGCGATGGCCTGAATCTGGTCAAAGGTGCCTTCCGCCGTGCTGACAATTTCCTCCAGGGCCGCGCCGGACTGCTTGGCCAGTTCCGTGGCGTCGGCGATGCGCGACACCGCGTTGTCCACAGCATCCATGCTCTTGGCCGTGCTGTCCTGAATGGCATGGATGGCGTTGCTCACATCCTGGGTGGAGGA
>NZ_JBNPLS010000096.1:0-234 GCF_050313595.1 Desulfovibrio sp. SGI.169
CAAGATTTTTGCGGAACTTGTTGAGAAAAATGGCTCTACAACACGCTTGATGATTGACTCAACCCATCTCAAGGCCCACGGAACAGCAGCGAGTCCGCTGAAAAAAGGGGCTTTTCCCGATGCATCGGACGCACAAAAGGCGGCCTGAATTCAAAACTCCATGCTGTTTGCAATGCCTCCGGTCAACCAGCAGCGTTCCATCTGACCGGCGGTCAGGTGAGCGATTACAAGGGA
>NZ_JBNPLS010000097.1:0-210 GCF_050313595.1 Desulfovibrio sp. SGI.169
TGGCGGCCAGTTTTTCCGAAATTGGACGCTGGGCCAAGGGGCGGACGCGGGCGCGTGGGGCGAAGACCAGATGCAGCGGCTCACTGGCGGATTTTACCGGGAGAGTGCGCCAAATCAGGGATTTTTGCTTGATTATCAACTGGTCGCATCCGGTGTTTTTGGTTTTACGGCGGGGCCGACGCAGGACTCGCAAAGCAAGTTTTCGGGGGT